>JBBQQV010000072.1:0-9818 GCA_038215505.1 Lysobacterales bacterium | reverse complement strand
AGCGCTTAAACCCGCCGCCATTGTGTGGAAAAACGACAGCAGTGCGCGCGAGATCGAAGGCTTGCCGAGCTACGTCGAGATCGCCGCCGGCGAATTGCCCGAGCGCGTCAGCGTGCGTGAGGCGGGCCTGCAATTTTCCATTGACATCGTCGGCGGCCAGAAGACGGGCTGGTTCTACGATCAACGCAGCAATCGGGAAGCGATGACGCCGTGGGTAAAGGGTGCTCGCGTGCTCGACCTGTTCTCCTATGTCGGCGCCTGGGGGTTGCGAGCTGCACAGGCCGGGGCGACGGAAGTCACCTGTGTCGACTCTTCAGCCGAAGCAATCGCTGCGGTGCTCGGCAATGCCGCTGACAATGGGTTGGCCGATAAAGTGCGTGCAGAGCGCAGCGACGTCTTCGAGTTCCTGAAAGCCGCCCGCGCTCAACGCGAGCGCTGGGACGTGGTCATCGTCGATCCGCCCGCTTTCGTGAAGAAGCGCAAAGACTTCAAGCAGGGATCGCTGGGCTATCGGCGCCTAAACGAAGCCGCCATGCAGTTGTTGGCGAAGGATGGTCTGCTGGTGACCGCATCCTGCAGCTATCACATGGGCCGGCCGGCGCTGCTGGAGGCGATCAACGCCGGTGGCCGCCATCTGGATCGGCAAGTGCAGGTGTTGAGTCAATTGCAACAGTCGCCGGATCATCCGATCCAGGCCGCTATTCCAGAAACCGACTATCTGAAAGGTTACATCTGCCGGGTGCTTCCGGTCTGAAGCGAAGCACTCAACCATCCACTGAAACGCCATGCCCTGGATTCACTCGATAGACCCGATTGCCTTGCACCTGCCGTTCTGGCCGCACGGGATACATTGGTATGGCGTCATGTACCTGCTGGCATTCGTGCTGGCGTGGTGGGTGGGACGGCAGCGCATACGGGCTGGCTACTTTCCGGGCGTGAGCGAAGTCGCGTATAGCGACCTCATGTTCTACGGGATGATGGGTGTCGTGCTCGGCGGACGCATCGGCTACGTGCTGTTTTATGCGTTTGCCGATGTGCTGCGCGACCCGCTGATGCTGCTTCGGATAAAAGATGGCGGGATGAGTTTTCATGGCGGCTTGCTCGGCGTGGTCGTCGCGTTGCTGTGGTGGTCGCGGGCCCATGGCCGGCATGTTTTCGACACCTTGGATTTTGTCGCGCCGCTGATTCCGATCGGACTCGGACTTGGGCGAATTGGCAATTTCATCGGCGGCGAACTGTGGGGACGCACGACTGACGTTTCCTGGGCGATGATCTTTCCCGCCTCGTTGCCGGCCGAGTTTTACGGCATGAGCGTCGAGTCCTTGCGCGCCGCTGCCGCCAGCGGTGCCTTGGATGGTCTCGCGCGACATCCTTCTCAGCTTTACCAAGCGGCCTTGGAAGGCCTCTTGATGGGAACAGTTCTGTTGCTGTACTCACGCAAGCCGCAGCCGCGATTTGCAGTAGCGGGATGGTTTGCAGTGCTCTACGGCTTGCAACGCATCGCGGTAGAGTTTGTTCGCCAGCCTGATGTGCAGCTCGGCTTCCTGGCATTTGGATGGTTGACCATGGGTCAGTTGCTGTGCTTGCCCTTGTTGGCTTTGGGCGGCTGGCTTCTGTGGCTCTCGCGGCGAGCACCCATCTTACGTCCGTCTGCTTGAGTGCCGTTGCCTGCTGGAGTAGGCTTAGCTAACTCGACTAACTGAGCCCAGCCATGTCTGCCACGGTCAATGTCCACGAAGCAAAAACGCAGCTTTCCCAATTGTTGGTTCGGGTTGAGCTCGGAGAGGTGGTCACAATTGCCCGAGCAGGTAAGCCGGTGGCGCGATTGGTGGGTGTCAAGCCGACCCAGCCACGTCGACTCGGTGCGATGGCAGGGCAATGGGAGTTACCCGATTGGCTGGAAGAGCCAACCTCGGAGGAAATCATCGATCTGTTCGAGAAGGGCGAGGTTCTTCCCGCATGAGCCTGCTGTAACGAGCCTGCTGCAATGAACCTTCTGCTCGATACCCACGTGTTGATCTGGGCCTTGATGGAGCCCGCGCGGTTATCCCAGCCGGCCAGGCAAATGATCGAAGACGTCACTCATGGTGTCTATTTCAGCGCGGCCAGCATTTGGGAAATCGCGATCAAGACTTCGACGGGCCGCTCCGACACGCCCCCGGCCCCGCCCCCACAGGCGGTGTTGGCCGGCGCACAACGGGCCGGCTTTCTGCAGCTGGTTGTGACTGCGCAACACGCGGCCGCATTGGTTGATTTACCACACTTCCATCGCGATCCATTTGATCGACTGTTGGTCGCGCAGGCGCGCACTGAGCCGATGACCTTGCTGACTCGCGATACCACACTCGCCAAGTACGGCGACCACGTCCGGTTGATCTAAGCGATGCGACCCTATCTCGACCTGCTGCGGCATGTGCTCGATCACGGCACGGAGAAGGCGGACCGCACCGGCACTGGCACGCGCTCGGTGTTTGGCTGGCAAATGCGGTTTGATCTGGCGGCAGGCTTTCCGCTGGTCACCACCAAGAAGCTGCATCTGCGCTCAATCATTCACGAACTCCTGTGGTTTTTGCGCGGCGACACGAATACCGCCTATTTGCATGAGCACGGCGTCAGCATTTGGGACGAGTGGGCCGACGAGAACGGTGAGCTGGGACCGGTGTATGGACGCCAATGGCGTTCCTGGGGCGCGGCGGATGGTCGCGAGATCGACCAGATCCGCTGGTTACTGGACGAAATCAAGCGTAATCCCGACTCTCGCCGCTTGTTGATTTCGGCATGGAATGTTGGCGAGCTGGAGCGCATGGCGCTGCTGCCTTGTCACGCGCTGTTCCAGTTTTACGTCGCCAACGGCAAGCTCAGTTGTCAGTTGTATCAGCGCTCGGCAGATATTTTTCTCGGCGTGCCATTTAATATCGCGAGCTACGCCCTGCTCACTCACATGGTGGCGCAGGTGTCCAATTTGGCGGTGGGCGATTTCGTGCATACCTTGGGCGACGCCCACCTGTATGTGAATCACTTCGAACAGGCGCGCCTCCAGCTGGAGCGCGTGCCGCGCGCACTGCCAAGGCTCGCCTTGAATAGCGAAGTCCGCGACTTGTTCGGATTTCGCTTTGATGACATCCAAGTGCTCGATTATTTGCCGCATCCGGCGATCAAAGCGCCAGTAGCGGTATAGCCCGCAGTAACGTGACGTCTATCGTCCTCATCGCCGCCTTGGATCGTCGTCGGGCCATCGGGCGTGACAACGCCATGCCGTGGCATTTGCCCGATGACCTCAAGCGGTTCAAGGCGTTGACGCTGGGGCATCCCATCCTGATGGGGCGCAAGACCGCGCAATCGCTCGGCCGGGCGTTGCCCGGTCGACGCAACCTGGTGCTGACTCGGCGTGCGGAAGCACCGGTGGCGGGGATGCAGGTCGTCGATTGCCTGGATGCGGCGCTGTCGGCATGTCGCGACGACGAGCGCCTCTATGTGATTGGCGGCGGCGAAGTGTACGCACTGAGTTTGCCGCGGGCAGAACGCATGCACCTCACCCACGTGGATGTTGAGGTTGCGGCCGCCGATGCGCACTTCCCTTGCTTCGATCCGCTGCAGTGGCAAATCGAGGCCAGCGTCGAGCATCCCGCCGATGGCCGTCACGCCTACGGGTTTCGTTTTGTGGACTATCTACGCAGGTCGCAGTTGCACTCGACTGCATAGACTAGAATCGAGCGATGAGACTGGCCGGCTACACGATCAAAGAAGTGATTTACGCGGTCGATGAGACCGTGGTGGCGCGTGCCGAATCGGACTCTGGCGAGCGCGTGGTCCTCAAGTACCAGAACAGTCGACATCCTTCGCTGGACCTGTGCGCGCGCTGGCAGCACGAGCACGCGGTGTTGCAGTCGATTCAATCCGAGTGGGTGATCCAGTCGCTGGCCTTGGCGCAGGTCGATCACGGGCTGGTGCTGGTGCTGGAGGATTTTGGCTCGGCTAACTTGTCGCAATTGGCCGATCGCCAGCAGTTCGAGCTGGCGGATCGCCTGATATTGGCGATGCAACTGACCTCGGCGATCAGTGCCGTGCATCAGCATCAGCTGATTCACGGTGACATCTCTTCCAAGAACGTGCTGGTTGATGTCGCCGGTCTTAAGCTCAAATTATGCGACTTCGGCTTGTCAACGCGGCTGAGCCATGCGCAAAGGCAGGGCCAGGAACACCTGCTGCGCGGCACCCTCGAATACATGTCGCCGGAACAAACCGGGCGGACCAATCTCGAAGTCGATTACCGCAGTGATCTGTATTCGCTGGGGGTCACCCTGTACGAGCTTTTTTCCGGGCGCACGCCTTTCCAGTCCGACGATCCCATGACCTTGTTGCATGCGCAAATCGCGATCATGCCCTCGCCACTGCATTTCGTGAATCCGGAGATCCCGGAGCCGATCTCGAACATCGTGCAAAAGCTGCTGGCGAAGTCGCCCGATGACAGGTACCAGAGCAGTTTTGGGCTGCACACCGATCTGGGGAACTGTCTGCAGCAGTGGAACCGCTACCGTCGGATCGAGCCCATCCAACTGGCGACCACCGACATTCCTGAGCGTTTTTGCGTTGCCAATCGTCTGTACGGTCGTGACACCGAGATCGAAGCGATTGGTGCGGCGTTCGAGCGGGTCAGCAACGGTCGCGGGGAGTTGTTGCTGATCAGCGGGTACTCGGGAATTGGCAAGACCGCGCTGGTCAACGAGCTGCATCGGCCGATCGTCGCCAAACGTGGCTACTTCCTGCGCGGCAAATGCGACCAGTACAGCCGCAATCAGCCTTACTCGGCGCTGACGCAAGCATTTTCCCAGTTGCTGCGGCAACTGGCGGTGGAAGGCGAGCAGCGGCGCCAGTATTGGAAGGCGCAACTGCTGGCTGCCTTAGGCGCGAATGCGGCTGTCGTCAGCGATCTGATTCCCAACCTGACTCTGCTGATCGGTGCGCCGCCTGTTTTGCCGGTGTTGCCGCCAGCCGAAAACGAAAACCGCTTCCAGATCGCCTTCACACAGTTTGTGCGGGCGCTTTCGTCGAGCGCGCACCCGCTGGTGCTATTTCTCGATGACTTGCAGTGGGCCGATGCGCCCACCCTGAAACTGATCGAGCACCTGCTCAGCGAAGACGCGGGCCTGTGCACCCTCATCATCGGTGCCTACCGCGACAACGAAGTCGACGACGCCCACCCGTTGAGCCTGATGGTGAAGGCGCTGGAACGTATGCAAGGTCCAGTCGAGCATGTGTGGTTGCGTAACTTGGAGATCGCGCAGGTCAGTCAGCTGGTGGCGGACACGCTGCACAGCAATGTCAGCGAAGTCGCCCCGCTTGCCAATCTGTGCTTGGAGAAAACCCAGGGCAATCCATTTTTTCTTGGCCAGTTCCTGAGCACGCTGCAACAAAACGGCGAGATCCATTACGTGCGCAGCGAAGGCGCGTGGCGCTGGAACATCGCCCAGATCCGCCAGCGCGGAATGACCGATAACGTCGTCGAGTTGATGCTGGAAAAACTGCGGACCTTGCACACTGATACGCAGCGCTTGCTCAGTTTGGCTGCGCATCTGGGTGACAGTTTCGACATGCGGCAGTTGATGGCCGTAGGCGGCAGCGACGCCGGCCAGACCGCCGCCATTCTTTGGCCGGCGCTTGAGGCGGGCATGTTGTTGCCGCTATCTGAAGACTACAAATTCACCCAAAACGAAGAAAAGCTGCAGGCATCGCGATATCGCTTTCTGCATGATCGGGTGCAACAAGCAGCGTATGGCTTGATTGCCGACGACAAGCGCGCCGCTATGCAGTTATGTAGCGGCCGTTTGCTGCTGGCCAGCAGTTCCGCAGCTGAGCTTGAGGAGCGCCTGTTCACCATCCTCGACCATCTCAACCCGGCGGTTGCGCTGATCACCGATGCGGCTGAACGCGCGCGCTTGTTGGAGCTGAACATTCGCGGTGGCTTGCGTGCCAAGGCGGCCTCGGCCTTGCCAGCTGCGGTCAGCTTGTTGCGGCAAGCCAAGGACTTGCTGACCGTCGATGCGTGGCAGACGCAGACCGGGCGGACATTGCAGATCTATCGTGTACTCGCCGAAGCCGAGTATCTGGCAGGCAATTTTGAACACGCCGAGCGGCTGTACCCGGAGGGCATCGCGGCCACGAGTGACGTCATTGCGAAGGTGACCCTGTGCCTTGTGCAGGTTGACCAGTTTCATATTCAAGGGCGCTTTGCCGAGGCCTACGCGGTGTCGCTGGTCGCGCTCGACTTGCTGGGCGGCAGCTTTCCGGCCACCGAGGCGGAGGCCGGGGCGCAGTTCCCAGCCGAGTTCGAACGCTCCGAGCAGATGCTGGCGCAGTCGGACTACGTTGACCTGTTGCGTGCCCAGGAAATGAGCTCGCCCGAAGTGCTGCTGGAAATGCGCATCTACTTCGCGCTGTCGTACTCCACGTATCAGACGGGGCGGTTCTCGGCGTTTGTGGTGAATGCCTGCCGCATGGTCCAGCGCAGCTTGACTCACGGTCAAGGCGATCTCAGTTGCATCGGCTATGTCGCCTATGTGACCGCGATGTCAGTCATGGGCAAGCCATATCACGCCTGCTACCGCATGGGTCAGCTCGCCATGACGATGGCTGAGCAACGCAACAACACCTATTTCCGCCTGACCGTCTATCAGTACTACTCGGCGTTTTACCAACACTGGGGTGAGCCCCTCAGCAACACCTTTGGTTATTTGCAAGCAGGCCTCGAGCTGGGCCACGCCGGCATCAATCCGTTGTCGGCAGGCTTTTGTGCGCTGTTGCGCTCGGTTAACAAGTTTGTTCACGGCGTTGCCTTGGATGAGCTGGAAAGCGAGTGCGAGCGCGGATTGAAGTTTCTGCAACGCAGTCGCCAGCCGAACACCGAAGCCATGTTGCGTTACGGCGTGCTGTTGCCGGCGCAGGCGCTGGCCGGCAAATCACTGCATCCTTTGAGTTTTGATACGCCCGAGTGCAGCGCCACCGATTATTTTGCTGGTGACTATGCGACGCCGGCCATTCCGCTGGCGCTGTACACCAGCGCGATGATTCGCCACGCCTATCTGATGGGCGACCGCGATTTGTGGCAACAGTTTTCGGCCAAGCTCGCCATCGTCGGCCAGTGTCTGCCTGACGGTCCGTCCTGGGTTGAAGCCAACTTCTACACCGCCCTGGGTTTGCTGCGGCCGGAGTTTGCCGACACCGACGCGTTTGCCGAGCAGCAAGCGGCGGCGCAGCCCTACTTGGCCCGCTTTGAACAATGGGCGCAGGGCTGCAGAGAGAATTTCCGCCATCGCTATCTGCTGCTGGCCGCTGAAGATGCGCGCGCGCGCGGTGACGGTCGCGCGGCAATGGACCTGTATGCGCAAGCCTTGGACGAAGCTAAAGAAGCCAACTACCCGGCCTCCGAGGCGCTGGCAAGCGAGCTTTACGCCGGCTTTTGGCTGGATCAGAACCAGCGCCAGTTGGCCAATCACTTCATCCGCGATGCCTACTTCCACTATCAGCGCTGGGGCGCGGTGGCCAAGTGCAGGCGGCTGGAAGCGCAGTGGCAAGACACCACGTTCAGGTTGCTGGAATATCGCCAGCCGGTGAATTCCAAGACGTCCACGTTTCGTAATGTTTCTGAGCAGACCGGCCTGCTCGACCTGCATTCCTTGCTCAAGGCAAGCCAGTTGCTGGCCAAGGAGATCCAACTCGACTCACTGCTGCAAAAAATGCTGGCTGTGTTGTTGGAAAATGCCGGCGCTGAGCGCGGTGCCATCGTCTTGCACGACGACGAACAATTGATCGTAGAGGCCGAGGGTGGCCTGATCGATGGCCGTCGGGTTGACAGTCAGCGCATCAGCAAGCGCATGTCGGAGTATTCGGCCGACAGCAAACCGCGCCTGCCGAATGCGCTCATCGAATACGTACGACTCACCCGCACCACCCTGGTTTTGAACGATCCAGCCGCCGACGAGCGTTTCTCCAGCAGCCTGTATTTGCAAACACGCCAACCGAAATCGGTGATTTGTCTGCCGGTGGTTACCCAAGGCAAATTGGTGGCCCTTATCTATCTTGAGAACAGCCTGCTGGAGAACGCGTTCACCGCGCGGCAACAGCAGACCTTGGAATTGCTCAGTGCGCAGGCAGCCATTTCATTGGTCAACGCCAGGCTCTACGAGAGCTTGGAAGAAAAAGTTTTGCAACGTACTGAAGAGTTGCGGCAGATGAGCCTGAAAGATGGCCTCACGGGTATCGCCAATCGCCGTTTCTTCGATGAGCGCATGACGGCAGAGTGGCGGCGCGGTTTGCGCAGTGGCCAGCCGATGTCGCTACTGATGCTCGATATCGATCATTTCAAGCAGTACAACGACCATTACGGCCATTTGCAAGGTGACATCTGCATCACTACGGTGGCGCAATCGCTGCAACAAGTGGCCAGTCGGGCGACCGACGTGGTGGCCCGCTATGGCGGTGAGGAGTTTGCCATCCTGCTGCCCGACACCGAAGCCGAAGCGGCTGAACGGGTCGCGGAGTCCTGTCTCCGCAGTCTGGCGGCCAAGGCCATTCCACATGCCAATTCACCGGTCTGCGACAGCGTCAGCCTGAGCATCGGGATCTGTACGATCGATGTCACTGATGAGGGATCGAGCTCCGACTTGATTTCCCAAGCCGACCAAGCCTTGTACCGCGCCAAGCGGCAGGGACGGGCGCAATACTGTCACTACGAAACGCACCAGTAGTCGTATCATCGGCGGATGAAACGCCGACCTCTTAGCGAAAACGCTGTGAGTAGCAGGCGCCACAATTGGCGCAGTGTGCTCATCTTGTTGGCGACAGTAGTCCCCGCGCTGGCGCTTGCAGACGAAGCCGCACCGTCCGCTGACGATGACTCAAGCAAACGCCTGGATGTCGTCGAGGTTACCGCGCAAAAACGTGTGCAGGTGCCTGCTGAAGTACCAGTTTCTTTGCATATCGTTGAGGGCGAGGCGCTGCAACAGCAGGGCATCAAGGACACCAGCGAGCTCAACGGGCAAGCCGCCAACATCACCATCACCAAGAACACCGCCGATGGCACCACACCGGCCATCAACATTCGCGGCGTCGGCAACGTCGACTACAACACCTCGACCACCTCGCCGATTGGCGTGTACGTCGACAACGTTGGCGGTGGTACGGCCAACTTCCACCTGACCAATCTGTACGACATCGACACCGTCGAAGTGCTGCGAGGTCCGCAAGGCACATTGTTTGGCCGCAACACCACCGGCGGCGCGCTGTTGATCAGCACGCGCCGACCGGAGCAACAACTTGGTGGGTATGTCAGTGCTGGCGTCGGCGAGCACTCGCAGAAGACCTTTGGCGGTGCGCTCAATTTGCCGGTCAACGAGACCTTGGCGATGCGGCTGGCGGTAGACGATCAACGCTACGACTACGATCTGAACAACCTGCATGCGCCAGCGCCGCGCTCCGGCTTGCGTCAGAGCGAGGCGCGGCTGTCGCTATTGGCCGAATGGGAGCCTCTGGAAGTTTTCGCCAAGCTGCATATCGAAGATTGGAGCGGCGTCGCCAAGCCGGTGCGTCATATAGGCGTCTTCAGCCAATTGGCTGATCCGCAAAGCGGTCGGCCTGCCGTGCTGTGTGCTCCGCGTGATGCCGGCACTACCCGCTGCACCGATTCGTTCGGCTTCAACGTCGGTAGCAACGATCTGGAGGATGTGGCGGTCAACAGCGAAACCAACGGCGGCAGTCCGCATCGCACCAAGAGCTGGGGAGCGGATCTGAATCTGATCTACCCGTTGGACGAGCACAGTTAT
>JBBQQV010000071.1:0-9863 GCA_038215505.1 Lysobacterales bacterium | reverse complement strand
CACGCTCTCGATGTAGAGCAGGATGGCGCGCGTCTTGGCATCACTGCCCAGGTAATCGAGCATGTCGCCGAAGTCGATGTCGGCGTGTTCGCCCAGCGAGACAAAGTGCGAAAAGCCGATGCCGCGCGAGCCCGCCCAGTCGAGCATGGCGGTGACCAGCGCGCCCGATTGCGACACAAAGGCCAGCTCGCCGGGCAACGCGCCGGTGTGCGCGAAGCTGGCGTTGAGGCCCAGGTGTGGCACCAGCATGCCGATGCAGTTGGGCCCGAGGATGCGCAGCGTGTGCACCCGCGCCGCGTCGAGCATGGCCTGCTTCTGCGACGCGTCGAGACCGGCGGTCAGCACGATCGCCGCGCGGGTGCCACGCGCGCCGAGTTCGCTGATCAGGGGTGCCACCGTGGTCGCCGGGGTGCACAGAATGGCGAGTTCGGGTGCCGCGGGCAGCGCGGCCACCGAGGCATACGCCCTGACCTCGCCGAGCGCTTTGTGTTTGGGATTGACCGCGTACAGCGTTCCCTTGAACCCACCGTGGCTCAGATTGCGCCAGACCGTGCCGCCCACGCTGTTGGGCCGCATCGACGCGCCGAAAACAGCGACAGACGAAGGTGCGAAGAGCGCGTCGAGGTGGCGGATACTCATGGGGCAGGGCGATTGAATTCAGAGGATGCAGCGGGTTCGTTGGTGGCGAGTCTGCCGCAGCCGCGGTTCGATGCGATCCACGCCAGCAGCGAAGAACCCATGGCCTCTGCGACCAACATGCCGACCGGTGTAATTCCGCTGTGCAGCTCAACGACACTGTAGCGGCCCAGTGTGTCACCCAATGGCAGTCACGCGGGCCCCGTACCCTATTCGGCCGAAGCGCGAGGGTGGATAGCAATCCTGCACCCCCACGCCCTCAAAACACATCCCACACGCCCTAACCGTCGCAGTCTGTCCTCACGCATCCAATAATCGCCGCGACCACTTTAGGCCGACAGCCTGCCAGCCCAATTGTGATAGTGGATGCGACCGCGCAGCCGCAGCTGACCGTTGCCGCAGTCGACCGTGGAAATCCAAGTCAACATGTCCTGGGGGCCTGAGCCGGAGCGAGGTGTGGACGCGGCAAGGTGTGCAAAGTTTTACGGGATGTCGAGCTCATCCTTGCCGTGCGTGCAAGTTGTCGCACAAGCCCAGCCCTCGCGTCGCGGGGCTTGCGGACGGAATCGGCGGAGGGTTCGCGGCTGGATCGGTATTACTGAATCGGGGTTGGCCACTGTTCGCGCCTGGACAAGCGGCTGGCTTCCGCTTGGTTCGCGGCCCCGCGATCAGCGCGTTCCCGTTGAGCGCCTAGCAAGCACGGTGGTGAACGACTCTGGGCAGCGCGTCAACGACGCCGTCGGCCGAAGGAAATTTGGATGAAGAGCGGCCGTGCGAGGACTTGCCCGGATAGGCGGTTGGCTGGTGTTGCTGGTGTTGCTGGCGTTGCGGGCTCGCGCAGGCTGCGTCTTCGCCGGTGCCACTCTGGGGTGACGTGTCTGCCGCGCTAGCCTTATTGGCGGGCGTCGGGTAATCGGGAAGTGCCATGCGCGTCTCCGTGAAGGCTGCGACCATCGACTGGATGTCGTGCGCCGAGTTGGTGACTCTGCGGTGCGACAGCGACGGCGTCGGTACGGCAGCGCACCTATCGGGGAGCAGGCCGAGCAACCTGCTAGAGGCGACGGCGCTCAGCCTTGACAGCGCAGCGCGGCGACAGGTGCCGCGGAATCTGTCGAGCCCATCGGAATGGTGCTGAGGTCGACGGCGCCATGCTCGACGGTGGCAACCGCCATCGGATCGTCGTCCCGCAGTTCCTCGAACTGCAGCCGCTTCTGCCCGCGCAGGTAGCCGGCGAAGACGTCGGCTGGAACCGCGGCACTGAACAAGTAGCCCTGAATCTGATCGCAGCCTCGGCTGCGCAGATAGGCGAGCTGCGACACGTTCTCCACGCCTTCGGCGATAACCAGCAGCTGCATCTGGTGGGCCATGGCAATAATTGCCGTGGCGATCGCGGCGTCCTCGCGGTTGCTGGTGATGTTGGTGACGAAGCCGCGGTCGATCTTCACCGCGTCAAACGGAAAGCGCTTCAAATGCGCCAGCGATGAATAACCGGTGCCGAAGTCGTCCAGCGCCAGACAGCAGCCGAGCTTGCGCAATGCGCCCAGGGTTTCTCTGGCCGCCTTCGGATTGAGCATCACCGCCGACTCGGTCAGCTCAAGCTCAAGCAGGCTAGGCGCCAGTTGCTGCGCTTGCAGAGCCGAGCAGATGGTGTCTAGCAGGTCGCTTTTGGCAAATTGCACCGATGAGAGGTTCACCGCGACTGGTACCACCGGCAGGCCCTCGGCCAGCCATGCCGCTTGCTGGCGGCAGACTTCGTTGATCGCCCACGCGCCGAGGTCGACGATCAGCCCGGTCTCCTCGGCCAGCGGGATGAAGCGCAGTGGCGAGGTCAGTCCTTCGGTCGGGTGATGCCAGCGGATCAACGCCTCGGCGGCCACCATGCAGCCGCTGCCCAGATCGACCCGCGGCTGGTAATGCAGCGCGAACTGTTGGTGTTCGATGGCTGCCCGCAGATCCACTTCCAGCTGGTGTTTCTCGGCGACCCGCCGGGTCAATTCGGGAGAATAGTAAGCATAACGAGTGGCCGTTTCGCGCGCCTCCCGCAGCGCGCTGTCGGCGTTCTTGAACAAGCTGTCGGCATCTGCACCATCGGCCGGAAACAGCGCCACGCCGAGCTGAACCGAGACTGGAATCTGCCGGCCGTCTGCGCTGACCGGCTCCTGCAGCACGTCGAGCAGGCGTTCAAGCAATGCGCTGGCGGCGTCATCGCCTTCCGATGCGCCTGCGACCGCGAAGGTATCGGCAGTGATCCGGGCGACGCTGCAGCGTTCCGGCAGCGCGGCGCGCAGACGCTGACCGACATTGCGCAGCAACTCGTCACCGACGCTGTGGCCGAGGGTCGCGTTGAGTTCCGAGAAGTGCTCGATGTCCAGCATCACCACCGCGATGCAGTGCTCGCCAGCATCGGCGGCGACGATCAACTGATTCACGCGGTCGGCAAACAGCGCGCCATTGGCCATTCCGGTCAAGGCGTCGTGGTATTCCATGAACTGCAGCCGCTGGCTGCGGCAGATGTGACCCAAAGCAAACGAAAGGTCGGCGGCCACCCGCTCCAGCTGCTCGCACTCTTCAGCATCGAAGACGCCAGCGTCGCTGGAGAGGACCAGCAGCACCGCTACCAGCTGCCCCTCGGCATACAGCGGAAACGCCGCTGCGGAGCGGTAACCCGCGCCGGGAAGATGGTCTGCCAGGCATCGCCAGCGGGCATCAGCGGGGATATCGTTTACCACCAGCGGACGCTCCTCGCGGGCCGCCCACGTGCTGGCCGCGTCCAGCTCGGCGCTTGAGTCCGGCAGCATGCATGCGCTTGCGAGGTCCCCGGATCCGCTGCCGCGCAGGCAGGTCGCCAGCACGGTCACCCGGCCGCTGGCACTCTCTACCAGCGACAACCGGGCGAGCGCGAACGCACCATCGGCGACGGCAACGCGGCAAGCCTCACGCAACAGCGCGTCGCGCTCGTCCAGCCGCAGCATTGCCGAGTTGATGCCACGGGTCAGCGCCATGCTCCGTTCCAGGCGGTGGATGCGACGGGACTGCGCAGTACGTTCCGCCAAATCCGAGCTGAAATCGGCAAACGCGATGGGGATGGAAGTCGCGATCCCATTGTGCGGCGAGCTGGAGTATGTCCAGCAGGCTGGATATCCCTTCAGCACCATGTTGATGCCGATTCCGAATTCACTCTCTGTCCGCTCCATCGGTGTTGCCGAGTCGCTTGCGTTGTTGCGTTCTGGCAGCTGCAGTTTTGAATGGTGCTGCTCTAATTGCTGGAGGTCTGACCGCAGAAGGTCTGATTGCAGAAGGTCTGATTGCAGAAGGTCTGATTGTTTAAGCCGTGATTGCTGCAGCCAAGGTTCTCGGCCAAGCCCAAGCGGCTGAGATTCGATAAACGTGTGCGACGCCGACGCGTTGCCGCCGATCCATTGTTGCGCGCCAGCGCTGGTGACGCTGTCGCGGTTAACGCGATCTCCGCGGCGGCGACCGGCACCCGGGTGGAGGCCTTCTGCCGGCGTGCTGTTCAGCTCGAACGGCACCATCGGACTCCCTGCTGGTTCAGTCAACGTCTCGGCCATCACTACCGCACTCCAGAACTGACAGGCATCGCTACACGATTGGCGCGTAATCGCGACACTCTTGCTGTCGCGGCTCGCCCCGCCGGTTGACCGCAATCATGCGGCTTGGCGGGTCGGTTTTCCGCAGCCAACAGGCAACGCCGCCGAGCCCTTGGCTGACATCCGGGTACGCCGGCGCTCCTCGGTCAACTGTCTCGCAGCGCTGCAAGTCCAGGCCGTGGCCAGCATGCCCGCAGCCATCGTCGCGAATGCGACCCGCGCGGCTGCCGATCACCGTGGCGACAGCTGCACCCCCCACAGTGGCCGCGGCCCTGCCGTTGCGGTCGCCCAGCTGGTGACCAGGCATGTCGCTGATGACCGCGCCGGCGTCGCTGCAGACCTTCCGCGTGCCGCGCTCGACGACCGCCGAGGACGAAAAGTTGTTGATCCCGACCCGCTTGAGACTGGGCAGCGCAAGGTCCGCCGTGAGTGCGCGGCCGCAGAACCCTAGGCCTTCGTAAAACGTGATTTGGGCGATTGCAGGCGCCGAAAGTGGGGTGACGCCAGTTGTAACCGACAGTCTGGTCACCGTGTTCATTGTGTTCCCCAGCATCAGTGGCGACCGCCGGATGGGCGTGCGGCGCCCGCATCGCGGTGGAGAATCCAGGCGGATCCCATTGCGGACAATCCGCTCACGTCGGCCGCTGGTCTGTTCGATGCGGCACAAACAGGCCCAGAAAAGAACTCCAAAGAGCCGGGAAAAGGGGAGGGGAGGCAGTTGACCCGGACTTTTCATGAATCGCCCACGCCTACGCCCACGCCCTCGCTTATCTCCTGATCGCACAGAGAGTTCTCTGCAGTCGGCCGTCTAACCCGATACGAGGCGGTGTTTCGATAGCCCCCTGTGCAATCAGTATCCCGCGCGACCATCGTGGGCTTTCATGAAAAAGCCGGGTCAACGCAATCCCGGAATAACAGCAAGCTTGCACACCCTACCCCTCGCGCGAATCCGGCGACGTCAGTCGGTACCCCTCAGGACGCGCTGCCAAGGCGAATTCCATTGATGCCAGTTGCCTACTGTCCGCCGCGCACCAGCCGCACCTGCAGCATGCCAATGAAGCTGGTGCCGCCAAGCCCGCCAGAATTGTTGAAGAACACCAGCCAACCGGTGCCGGGCTGGTGCATCCGTGGTGTGGACGACCAGAACAAAAACACAGGCGTATTCGGAAACAGCGTGTCGTTGATGGGTGGTGCGCTGCGGCATTCCTCGACCAGGCTGCGCAGCTCTTTGATGTTGGGCAGACGCCAATCGGTGCGCCCGGCAAACGTGCTGGCCTCAGCCACCGCCAGCGCGGTAGCCCAGTCGTAGCCGTCGACGCTGCCGGTGCAGGTGGTGCCGGTCCAGGTCTGGCCTTCGGCACAGCGCTTCCAGATCAGGCCGGTCGGCACGTGGGTCAATACGCCGTCTCCGCTTATCCGGTAACTGCTGTCGGGATTGCTCGCTGGCAGGTTGTTCTGGCAAGTGACTGCGGCCGCCGGTGCGGTCGCCAAGGCCAACAGCAAGGCGCAATGCATCATTTTCATGGTCGGCTCCTTTCCGATCAGGGCGGTGTGCGGACCAAGCGCACCGCGTTCGATGCGACGCGGCTGCTCGAAATCGCTTCACCGTTGGACACAAACACACTCCAGCTGCGCCCGACATCCTGGACACTGGCCGTGGCCGACCAGTAAAACGCCGAAATGAAATTGGGGTTCGGCGTGTAGGTGTTGGGGAAGTAGGTGCTGTCGATGGCTGGATCGAGGCGGCCGAAATCGGAGATGCCTTCCAATTCTTTTACTGTTGGCAACCGCCAGTTGCTGGCCCCGCACAGAGTGACCGCATTGACCGCTTGGGTGAATACCTGGGTGTTGCAGCGCTGTGTCCCGGGCGGGCCGCAGAACAGGCTCGGACCCTCGCTGCCAGGGTTGCCGTCAGGACTCGCAGGGAAGTACCAGGTATAGCGATGTTCGAAATGCCGCAGATGATCGGGGTTGTTGACTTTGACCTCCCAGATCAGCCCCGTGCGATTGTCCCGTGTGCAAGCCCAGGCAGCCGGCGCGCTGCCCAGCGCGGCATTGGCCGGCAGCGGGTTGCCGGCGTTGGAGAGCTTGCTGAAGTCGAATCCGCCGTTACCGGCCCCGATCTTCGGCAGCTGACCGGCCATCGCCAGCGCATCGCGTCCCAGCTGCGCATCCTGCGCCAGCGGATGCACACCGCTGCAAGCGGCCGGCGCGCCGAGTCCAGAGCCTGAGCACAGCTGCATGCCGCTGTCGTTGAGAGGCGCGCCTTGGGGCACCCCATCCGGCTCGAAACCGTCGATGAAGACCGTCTGCCCGGTCGCCGACGAAGCGCCCAGCAAGGCAGCCAATCCCAACGCCTGTCGTGCGATCTTTCGCATACACCACCCTTGCGCGGGTTGTGATCGGGAGCGCGGCCGCCAACGCAGGGTACGCCCCGGCCGACGCGCTGCGGCCACTATAAGCCCCGCCCACAGCAAACTGCCACCGTAGAAAAGTTGCGTGCCCGAAGGGTCCAACTACCCTTGAGAGGAATCACGTATGGCAGTGCTCACCTGTGCACAACCAAGGCCAAAGCCTCCACTTCAAAAGCCTGTGGCTCCCGAACCTTCAAGGCGACGTAAATCGCGTGATATCAGTCCTCGGCAAGCTCCCGAGGTCGCAGATGTCCCACAGATTCTGCCCACCACGCACTCTTTTCAAAGTCGCATGGATTCATCCAAATTCTCCCTTCCTCAGCGCTCCCCCGCGTGGCCTGTTCGATTCGCTGCAAGCGCTCACGCAGCTCCGCGTTCTCGCGCTCGAGCTTCGCCATGCGCGTGTTGGCCTGCTCGTCGCGCAGGCTGACCTGATCCTCCAGCTCGCGCACGGCCTCGACCACCAACGCATCAAATCCACGCAGGTGCACCGCCTCGAAGCCGCGCGGGTCGTGACTGGTCCACTCGGGGAACACCTTGACTAGCTCCTGTGCAACGAAGCCAATCTGCTCACCGTCAGGCAACGCATAGGCCTGCACCGCTTCGGCGCGGTAGTCGAAGGTATGGCCCTTGAGGTCGAGCAATCGCTGCAGTGGCGACAGGATCGGGGCGATGTCCTCCTTCAAACGCGCATCGGAGGGCACGGCGCAACAGTTGCTGGCGCTGATCGTGCCTGAGACCACCAGATTGCCCTCGACAAAGCTCGGCCCCCTGAGAGTCACCGTGCTCGCGGCGGTGCCAAGCTCGACTGCGCCCGCGCTGGTCACCCGCAGGGCAGTGCCTGCGGTCGGCACGCTGAGGTCAAAACCATTGCTGTTGGCGCTGCCATCGAACACCAGCGCGCCGGTCAGTGCGCCATTCGCAAATCGCACGGCGCTCTCGCCCGAACTTGCCGCCGCCAAGGTCAAGTGGGTGTTGCCCACGTCGCTACTCAGGAGCCCAAGCGTGCCCGCTGAAGGCGTCACCAAGCCGGCCGGCACGCCGCGCCCAACGTGCAGGGGAGCAAGCGGTGCATTGGTGTTGATACCAGCGCCGCCGTTGGCGCGAACCAGAAACTGGTTCGAACCGGTGCTGTTCACGTTTCCGCCAGAGGCGCCCGACCAGATAAATGTACCTTTGTCGCCGTCGGGCAAACCTACTGCAGCTCCACGAATGAGCGCCCGCGTCCCGATTGCGACGCTGTTGTCGCCGCCGGCGAAGCTCCCTTCGCCCATCGTCACAGAGAAATCACCGAAGGCGTGATTGCTGAATCCGCCGGGCACGGTGGCGTAGTTGCCCGTGGCAGTGTTGCCAAACTCGCCGTTGCCGCCGCCACCGACCGTGCTGCCTACACCGCTGGCGGCATTTGCCGATGCGCCGAGAGCGACAGCAACCGTATGTTGGCAGCGACCTGAGCACGCTAGCGGCGGCCTGCGACCTGATCCTTTGACCGCCCAGGACCTGCGGCCTTGCACCGCATTGGCGTGTACTCGCTGGCCATCGAAACGCTCCACGACGCATCGAAGGAGCGTCGTCTACTTCAAGCACGCAAAGTAGAGCCAA
Source organism: Lysobacterales bacterium (assembly GCA_038215505.1). GTDB lineage: Bacteria > Pseudomonadota > Gammaproteobacteria > Xanthomonadales > Xanthomonadaceae > JANNWF01. The sequence continues at coordinate 1,603 of JBBQQV010000071.1, read as the reverse complement.
GTTCTGCCGTCGGCAGCTGAGCCTTTGCTCGGAGACGAACCGACAGGACTCAGCTGCCGCTGGCGGCGCAGGCCAGGGTGATGTCGTCGAGCAGGAAGTCCGACTTGCCACTGGCGGCAGTGTTCACGTACTCAAAAACGATGCTGTGCGACTGCCCGTTGGCAAAGGCGCCAAGGTCAACGGAGCGCGCGACATAGGCGGCCTCGGCGCTTGCCGGTTCCGTGAAACTGCGCTGCACCGCACCGTCGACTCTCACCACCAAAGTGGCGTCGAGCGGTGCGCTGACCACACTGCGGCGCAGGAAAAAGTTCAGGTGGCGCGGGCTGCCGGCCGGGATGACCACACTCTGGGACAGCGTGGCCACTTCCGCGTGCTGGCTGTCCAGGGTGCCGCCGAACCAAGTAAACACGCTGCCGTTGCGCGGCACCGCAAAGCCGTTGTCGTTACCGCAGGTTGCCGCGTTGCATAACGCCGAGCCAAAACGTTGCGAGCTCGACGACCATGCTGCATTAGTCGGCACGCCCCCCGCGAAGGTGGTTGCCTCAAGGCCGGGGTCGACCAGCAGTTGCGGCGGCGTGCAAGTTGGAGGCGGCGGTGGCGGTGGCGCGCCGCTGCCGCAGCCCGGCCACCAGCAGGGATTGGCGGCATTGAAGGCGAGGATCGCCTGCGCCTTGGGTGGCCGCGGTGTCTGCCCGAGTTCCTCTACGATGCCCCAGCTGCCAAAGCGGCCATAGCTGAAGCTCAGCGCGAACACCGAGAACAGTTCGCCGCCGTTGGCCTTCCAGGTTTGCAGATAGTCCACATAGGCGCTTTGCATGCGCGGGTCGCGATTGGCGGCGACGAACAGGTTGCTAATGGCGACGTTGTTTTCGACCCCGAACACACCGACCAGATGCTGGCCGCCCTCGTAGGCAAGCAGCCGCAACGTGCGAGCCCCTGCTGCCGAACCATGGCTGGTCGTCCACGGCTGCACCTCCTGCAAAGCGCTCACCGGGCAGGGCTGGGTCGGAATCATCGGGAAGTTTTCGGTGCACGGAGTGGCAACCTCGGGAAACACGTCCAGCAGTTGCCCGCCTTGGTTGATCTCGGCAAACAGCTGGTTGAGGCTCCAGGTCTGGATCTCGTCCTCGTTGACCGGCAGGTTGGTGTAGTTGGCGAAGTAGGGCGCGATAGCCACTGCGTCCATATCGGTGTGGCACGGCGAATTGCGCTGACCCACCTGCACCGCCAGCGGGCAGTCGGCCGCCTCGGTCTGGGTAAACGCGTTGGCGGCCTGCGCGCCCAAGGTGCAGATCACTCGCGCGGACTGGGTCCCGAATGCGATCTTGAAGCGCTGACAGATCTGCGCTGTGCGCAGCCCATGGGCGTTGAGACGGCGAATGAAAGGGTCGCCGAGCCCGGCAAACAGCTGGTTGCCGCGCGCCTCGATTTCGGCGCCCTGTGGAAACGCCGAATTCCAGACTTCGTTGGAGTATTCCAGATAGATGTCGAGGCTAGGGTCGAGCTGGGCCAAGACAATCGCCGCAAAGGCCTCGACATAGGCATCGCTGACCCGCTGCGGGAGGGTGAACCAGGGTTCGGTGCGGGTCACATTTGCCAGCTC
>JBBQQV010000070.1:0-9883 GCA_038215505.1 Lysobacterales bacterium | reverse complement strand
CCCGCACAAATTACCTGCGCACACTGTCAAAGATCATCCCAATCAGCCTCAACGCTGATCCGGTTTTGTCATCTGCCGGTCAAGCAATTCACTCAACCGAGCCGCGCATCTTACAGCAGTTTCTGCTTCCGTCAACACCTTCAAGCAAGGATTTTTTGACGCCCCCCGCGATCTGCTGCGGAGGGCCGCGCACTTTAGCGGCGGGTTATCGATCACGCAAGCCCCAATTCAGAGAAAGTTGCTTGGTGCCTGTAGTAAGGTCTGACTTCACCAACGAATGCCCTTGAACATGCGCCAATTCATGCTTGTCCTGTTCCTTCTAGTGGGCTTGTCCCAAGGCGTGCAATCGTCTGAACGGCCTTGGGTCGAGCTTGCAGGCAAGCGATATGTCGTTGAGTTGGCGGCGGACGACTACAGTCGCATGCGTGGGTTGATGTTCCGCGAGTCCATGCCTCGCGATGCAGGGATGCTCTTTGTGTTCGAAGCGGAATACCCGCAAGCGTTCTGGATGAAGAACACTTTGATCGCCCTCGACATCCTGTACTTTGACTCGGCGGGCAAGTTGGTCTCGATGTCGACGCATACGCCCCCGTGCAAGACGGCGTATTGCCCCAGCTATCCGAGCAGTGCTGCCGCACGTTATGTACTTGAACTCAACGCGGGAGAGGCTGAACAGTTGCAGTTGAAGCCCGGCGCACGCTTGCAATTCGGGCCAGACATCGCCGGTGCACCATCTGATAGGTAGGGCTTGATTTTCTTTAAACAGGAGGCCACGTCGTGAGCATGCTTGACCTTCGTACCGACGCCGCATGGGATCGCCTCGCGCAGCTCCCCGATGACGACATTCCACTGCTTCAGGCTAGCTTGTTGATCGCTCGCGACGAATATCCTGAGCTTGACGTGGCGAGCTACGAGGCGCAGTTGCAAAGCCACGTGGCGGAATTGGCACCGCGCATGGCTGCACAGCCGGACACGCGGCGCATGCTGGCGGAGCTCAATCGCTATCTGTTTCAGGAGCAAGGCTTCTGTGGCAACCAGCAGGACTACTACGACCCGCGCAACAGCTACCTCAACGACGTGTTCGACCGCCGCCTCGGCATTCCGATTTCACTGGGAATCATCCAGATCGAGTTGGCACGGCGACTGGGGTTGCCGCTGGAGGGCATTTCGTTTCCGGGACATTTCCTGGTCAGCCTACCCATGGAGGGTGGTTTGCTGGTGCTTGATCCTTACCACCAAGGTCGCTCTATCGACGCCGAAGAGCTGAAGCTTCGCGCGCGCCCGCACATGGGCGGCGACATCGATGATCAGCAATTGCTGGACATACTCGCGCCTGCTGGGCACCGCGCGATTCTTGTTCGCATGTTGCGCAACCTCAAATCGCTGTATACCGAGCGCGAAACTTGGGACAAGGCCGTTCGTTGTGCAGATCGCCTGGTTCGTCTGGATTCCACGCAGGCCGAAGAATCACGAGACCGCGGCTTGTTGTATCTGAAGATTGGACACATGAGCGCGGCGCGGGAGGATCTTTCTCGCTATCTCAAGGAGCGTCCGCAAGCCGACGACGTGCAAAGTGTTCGGCTCGCCTTGATTGACACGGGATCGCGTCCAGCACGCTTGAACTAAGCCCGGCGCTGGGCGAGCCGGTGCGCCTCAGCTCATCTCAACCATTTCGAAATCTGCCTTGGTCACCCCGCAGTCAGGGCATGTCCAGGTCTCGGGAACGTCATCCCACCGCGTTCCAGCCGCAATCCCTTCGCTGGGTAACCCATCGGCTTCGCTATAGATGAATCCGCACACCACACACATCCATGACGTAAACGGGCGAGCTTGCTGGGCACTTGATGACATGATTGATCGAAGGGGGAATACAGAAGGGTGCGAATTGTCCCATCGAGCGCCGCTGGGCGAAAGCGCTTGGCGGCATTGCGGTGGGTGAAACATCGAGGTTGGTACTGCGCGGGTTGTATGCCATTACGCCGGATGACTCGGACACGCCACGCTTAGTGAGAAAAGTGGAAGCTGTACTGGCGGCAAAACCCGCTCTGCTGCAATTCCGCAACAAGCTGGCGTCACCGAAACTGAAGGAAGCACAAGCGCTGGCATTGGCGGCCTTGTGCCGAAAAGCCGGCGTTCCGCTCATCATCAACGACGACCCAGGGCTTGCCCTGCGCGTCGGTGCGGATGGCGTGCACCTTGGGGCAGAGGATGATGGGCTCGTGTTTGCGCGCGCATTGCTCGGGCCCGGCGCGATCATTGGGGTGTCGTGCTACGGCAACCTGAAGCTGGCGCAAAAGGCAGCCGGTGACGGGGCGAATTACGTTGCATTCGGCAGTGTTTTCGCCTCGTCTACCAAGCCCAACGCCGTGCGTGTCGAGTTGGGCTTGCTGGCGCAGGCGAGACACACCTTGCACGTTCCGCTCTGTGCGATTGGCGGAATCGAGCGAGGCAATGCCGGCCAGTTGATCGCCTTGGGCGTCGATCTGGTGGCCGTGATCAGCGACGTGTTCGACGATCCGCAACCGGGACTGGCGGCAACACAATTCGGAAAGCTGTTCCAGCGCGACTGCTGAAATAGATGAATACGATGCGCTGTGTGCCATGGACGCTAACGCTGCATCTGCTGCGGGATAATGCGGCCCAACCATTCGCACTGGCTCTCGCATGAACCGCAATCACGAACTATTTCAGACGGCTTTGCAGCTACTTCCCGGTGGCGTCAATTCGCCGGTTCGCGCGTTCAAATCGGTCGGTGGCGAGCCGTTTTTCGCCAAGCGTGCGGCGGGTGCCTATCTGTGGGATGTCGAGGATAAGCGTTATATCGACTACATCGGCTCGTGGGGCCCGATGATCGCCGGCCACGCCCATCCGGCGGTCATTGAAGCCGTCACGCGGGTGGCGCGCGATGGTTTGTCGTTTGGCGTGCCCAATCCTCTTGAAGTGACCATGGCGCAAACCATCACTCGATTGGTACCCAGTTGCGAGATGGTACGGATGGTCAACTCTGGCACTGAGGCTACGTTGTCGGCTGTCCGACTTGCGCGTGGTGCGACCGGACGCTCTCGCATCGTCAAATTTGAGGGCTGCTACCACGGCCACGGAGACAGCTTTCTGGTTAAAGCGGGATCTGGTGCGTTGACGCTGGGCGTCCCCGATTCGCCGGGTGTGCCGAAGGCTTTGGCCGACCTAACCTTGACCTTGCCTTACAACGATTTTGATGCCGCCACCACGTTGTTCGCCGCGTTTGGCGAACAGATTGCAGCACTCATTGTAGAGCCCATCGTCGGCAATGCCAATTGCATCCTGCCGCGCCCGGGCTTCTTGCAGCACTTGCGAACGCTATGCACGCGGTATGGCGTATTGCTCATTTTTGATGAAGTCATGACCGGCTTCCGCGTCGCCCTTGGTGGCGCCCAGGCTCTGTACGGGGTAACGCCTGACTTGACCACGTTTGGCAAGATCATTGGTGGCGGGATGCCCGTGGGCGCCTATGGGGGACGCCGCGACTTGCTGCAACAGATTGCACCCGCCGGGCCGATCTACCAAGCAGGAACCTTAAGCGGCAACCCGGTAGCGATGGCGGCTGGGCTTGCCACGCTCGAGTTGATTCAAGTGCCGGGCTTTCACGATGAACTGTATCGCCGCACCCGCCTGTTGACTGACGCCTTGCAAGCCGTCGCCGATGGTGCCGGGATTGCCTTCAGCACGACCCGTGTGTGTGGGATGTTTGGGTTGTACTTCAACGCCGAAAAAGTCGAAACATACGCCCAAGCTACGTCAAGCGACGTCGCCGCGTTTAGGCGCTTCTTCCATGGCATGTTGGATCGCGGCATCTACTTTGCTCCGTCAGCGTTCGAGGCTGGATTTCTTTCCTCGGCACACAGCGAACAGGACATCGCTGACACCGTGCAAGCGGCGCGCGAAATTTTTGCGGAGTGGTCAGCATGAGCGCGTTGCACCCGCACACTCAGGCGGTGCATGCGGGGGGTCAGCCCGACCCCAGCACCGGTGCGTTGAGTCCCCCGCTGCATCTGGCAACCACGTTTCAACATGGTCCGGCAGGCGAACGCATCGCCGGGTTCGAGTACCAGCGCGAGGGCAACCCGACTCAGGAGCGCCTAGAGACGGCACTGGCAACGCTCGAAGGTGGCGCTGCCGCGCTGGTGTATGCCACGGGCATGGCGGCGATGAACGCCATGTTGGAGTCGGTCCCTGCCGGCAGTCACGTTCTAATTCCTGCCGAGTGCTACGGCGGCTTGCGCAGCTTGGCGACCGAGTTTTTGCCGGGCCGCGGGGTGCGAGCCAGCATCGTCAACACCTCCGATCTTTCCGCAGTGGAAAATGCGTTTCGTGAAAACACGCGGCTGCTGTGGATTGAGACACCATCCAATCCGCTGTTGGCGGTGACCGATATTCGCGCGGCGGTCGCGCTGGCGAAGTCCCGAGGCTGTCTGCTGGTCTGCGACAACACGTTCGCCACTCCGCTGTTGCAGCAGCCACTGGCCTTGGGTGCCGACATCGTGATGCATTCGACGACCAAGTATTTCGGTGGCCACAGCGATGTGATGGGCGGCTCCCTGGTGTTTGCCCGTCGCGATGAAACCTTCGAAGCACTCGCACATCGCCGCCATATCACCGGCGAGACGATGGCACCGTTCAACGCCTGGCTTACCTTGCGCGGCTGTCGCTCGTTGCCCGCACGATTGGCGTGGCATTGCCGCAATGCAGGCGTCCTGGCGACCGCGCTGGAGGCCCACCAGGCGGTTAGCGGCGTCAACTATCCAGGTCTGTCCAGCCATCCGGGTCATGCCATCGCGCGCAGCCAAATGAGCGACTTCGGCGGCATGCTGAGCTTCACTCTACGCGGCGGTCGCGAGGCCGCCTTGCAGGTGGCAGGCGCGTTGAAATTGATCGTCAACGCGACCTCACTGGGCGGTTGCGAGTCGTTGATCGAGCATCGCGCGTCGGTGGAAGGCCCCAATCCCAGCTCGCCGCAAAATCTATTGCGGTTGTCGGTGGGACTGGAATATGCCGACGATCTATTGGCCGATCTGACCCAGGCCTTGGATTCGGCCTAATCGCGAAGCGGCCGAATATGGCTGATCGCGCTTAGGCATTGAACCTCCGCAGAAACGAAGTGATGCGGCGGCTTAATCGCCCGCTTTCGCGGCGGCCGCTTGCTTGGCCTTGGCCGAGGCAAAATCACCGGCGCTGAAGACTGAGTAGTTGGCGGGATTGAGATGCTTGCGCAGCGCCGCGTTGACCACTTCGGGCGTCAGCGCGGCAAGACGGGCATCCAGCTCGGCACTCCATGCCATTTTCCTGTTCAAGTAAGCGTTGTTGCCCAGCGCAGCGAGCAGGGCAGCGTCTTCGCCACGCGAACGCTGGCGCGCTTTCAGCATGCCGTCGATGGCATCTTTCAACTCGGCGGCCGACACTCCGTCTTTCAACAACAAAGCCAACTCATCGCGGAAAGCCGCTTCCACGCTCGCGATGTTCTCTGGCGCAGCGATCGCGTAAAGCACCTGACCCGCCGCTGCATCGATCGAGTCGGCGCTGAACTGGGATGCCACGCTGTAGCTCAAGCCATCTTTCTGGCGTACGCGATCTGCCAAGCGTGACTTCAAAGAGCCGCCTCCAAACACATAGTTGCCTGCGATCAGCGCGGGATAGTCCGGATGGCTGTCGTCCATCGGCAAACCCAACGCCATCAGGATCAAGGCATTGGCCTTGTCGGGAGTCTCAAAACTACGGCTGACAGCAGCCAAATCGAGGTAGGGATCGGCGACGCGCACGAAAGGCTTGGTCGACGTCCAATCCGCAAAGCGCGCCTGCAAATCGGCCCTGACCGCTGCTGCATCGAAGTCGCCGATCAGGGTGATCTCGCCGCTGCCCGCGCCGTGGAAATCGGCACTGAATTGACGAGCCTCATCCAGCGTCACGGTTTTCAGGCTCTGCAGTTGCTCGTCGAAGCTCTCGACGTATTTCGGATGGCCTTTCGGCCAGCTATTGCCGTAACGATTGAGCTCAAGCCCGGCAATGGCGGTGGGTTCGGTGCGTGATGACTCAACGTCGGTGATCGATTGCGTGCGCAGCTGCTCAAACTCGGAAGCAGGAAAGCTCGAGTGCTTGAGCAACTCATCGATCAAGGCGAGCAGCTCGGGCAGGTGCTCGCGCGTGCTGTTGGCACCCACCGACAGGCCTTGGGCGTCTCCGCTAATGCTCAATTGCGCCTTCAGTTCATCCAATCGCCGCGCAATTGCTTCACGACTGTACTTTTCGCTGCCGCGGGTCAGCATTGCTGCTGCAAATTCGGCCGCTTGGGCTTTTCCGTGCACATCATCGGCGCTGCCAAAGCGCAGGTTCATCGATAGCAGCACCGTGTTGCCGCGCGTCTTCTTCGGCAACAGAACAAGCTGGGTGATATTGCGATTGTCTTGATCACCGTTGTCTTGATCACCGATGTTCCCATCACCGAGGGTGGACCACTCGGTTCTGGCGTCGATGTTTTCCGGACTCGGTTCAAACACTTCACCCGCAGCCATCGCGGCGCGGCCAACGTACCCATCGACCAGGCTCGCCACGGTGGGCGCTTCGCTGATCTCGACACGATCAGGCTCGGCTGTGGGAATGAATTGGCCGAAAGTGCGGTTGCTGGACTTCAAGTAATGCTGGGCCACGTTATTCACGTCGGCCGCGCTGACTGCATCAATGCGATCCCGCTGCAGGAAAAACATCCGCCAGTCACCTTGCGCAATGGCTTCTGACAGCGACATCGCCAGCCGATTGGCATCATTCATGGTCAGCTCGACGTCCTTCAGCAACCGACGCTTGCTGTCGCTGACCTCTTGCTCGGTGAATGGCGCAGCGGCGCTGCCCTCGATGAGCTCAATGAGCTTGGGTCGCAAGCTCTCAACCGCACTTTCCTTGGGCACTTCGGCAAGAAACATCATGTAGCCCGGCTCGGCCAACGCAAAACCAAAGCCCGCTACAAACGTCGCCAACCTGTTTTCCACCAGCGCTTTGTGCAGCCGACCGGTGGGTGTATCACCGAGCGCCGACAACAGCACATCGAGTGCCGCGAAATCCGCGTGGCCCGCCGCCGGCCCGTGATACGCCAACGCAACATAGGCTGTTTCGCCGACACGACGCACAGTCACTTCGCGCTCGCCGTCCTGGGTTGGCTCCCGGGTGTAGGTGAGCTCAATCGGCTCGCTTGGCTTGGCGATCTCGCCAAAGGCAGCGACGATTTCGCTCAAAGCAAGCGCCGGTTCGATGCGGCCGGCAACCAGAAGGGTGGCGTTGTCAGGCCGGTAGTGCTCTCGATAAAAGGCCTGCAAGCGCTCGATCGGCAGATTCTCGACGTCGGCGCGCGCACCAATCGTCGAATTGCCGTAGTTGTGCCACAGGTGCGCGGTGGCGGCAACGCGATCAATCAACACGCGCGCGGGATTGTTCTCGCCCGATTCCATCTCGTTGCGCACGACGGTCATCTCTGAATCGAGATCTTTGCGTGCGACAAAACTATTGACCATACGATCCGCTTCCAACTCAAGCATCCAGCGCAAGGTTTCATCGTCGGCAGTGAAGCTGCCGAAGTAGTTGGTGCGATCAAGCCAGGTGCTGGCATTGAAGCCAACGCCGCGCTTTTTCATCTCACCGGGAATGTCGGTATGCGTTGGCGTGCCCTTGAACAGCAGGTGTTCAAGCAGATGCGCCATGCCGGTCTCACCGTAGTTTTCGTGCCGCGAGCCGACCAAGTAGGTGATGTTGACTGTGACCGTCGGCTTGCTGGCATCCGGAAACAACAACACTCGCAGACCGTTGTCGAGACGGTACTCGGTAATGCCTTCGACGCTAGGACCAGCGCTGACCCCGCGTGGCAAGTCGAGTGCCTGCAGAGGCGCCACCAAAACAACGAACAAAACCAGTGCAGCAAACGCGGCACGAAATGGAACAAACATTGCGAGTCCTTGGTTGGATACCTTAAGCCTGAGGCGGGTGGCGCATGGTTGAGGTGGAGGTTGCGCAGGATGCCGGAATAGGCATGTATGGGGAATCTGCCAAACGTCCTGCCATCGCGAGCCCGCCCGTCCACTCCATCCGTCGGATTGCCGGCATGTCAGAGCGGCGACGGACGGCTGCTTAGAGCCGCCGCCCGTCGACAAGTTCCGATCACTTGCATTGAGTGCGCTTGCGTGGCCTGTAACTTGTCACGACCCGCTTCGCGGCCACGCCGCGTAGAACGCGCCGAGCGCACCCAAGCTCGCGATCCACACCGCCGCGGCGACGTTGAAGATGCGCGGGCCGCCGGCTTCCAAACCAAACAGCACGGCGGCGGCGATCATCAGCCCCGTACCGAGGATGGCGTAGGTCGTTTTGCGTTGGCTCTCGCGCGAGACCGCAGCAAGCGTGCGCAAATCAGTAGAAGCCATATTGATGCGATGACGGCCATCGGTCTGCTGCTGCAACCACTCGCGAAACAAGCGCGGCATGTCGGGTGCGGCAGTAATGATCTCCGGCAGCCGTTTGCGGAATTCGCGCGCCAGCTGCGCCACGCTGTAGCGCTCGCGCAGGATGCTCTCCAAAACCGGATGAGCCACCGCAAAGATGTCCAGCTTGGGATCCAACAGGCGCCCTACGCCTTCGATATTGAGCAGAGTCTTCTGCAGCAGGATCAATTGCGGCTGCAGAGTCAGGTGATAGGTCTGCGCGGTGCGAAACAGTTTGACGACGACTTCGCCCAACGCAATCTCAGCCAACGGTCGCGTGAAGTACGGCTCGCAAATCGCCCGCGTGGCCGCTTCCAGTTCATCGACGCGCACGCTTGACGGCATCCAGCCGGCCTCGATGTGCAGCTCGGCCACGCGCCGATAGTCGCGCGAGAACATGGCGATGAAGTTCTCAGCCAAGTAGTACTGATCGCGCGCCGGCAGTTGCCCCATGATGCCGAAGTCCAGCGCAATGAAGCGCGGGTTGTCGCGCCGGGCAGGATCCGCGTCCACCCAGATGTTGCCGGCGTGCGCATCGGCATGAAAAAAGTTGTCGCGGAATACTTGCGTATAAAAGAGGCGCACACCTTTGGCGGCGAGCTTGGGTCGATCAATTCCGGCCGCATCCAGCGCCTTGATGTCATCAGATGGAATGCCGCGCACACGCTCCAAAGTGAGTGCGCGCTGAGCGCTGTGGCTCCAGAACACTTCGGGTACGTAGAGATCGTCGGAGTCCAGCCAATTGCGGCGCAGTACGCTGGCGTTGGCGCCTTCGCGCTGCAAATCGAGCTCGCCGCGCAAGGTCGCTTCGATTTCGTTGATGACATCGAGCGGTCTTATGTTGGCTGCCTGCGGATGATGGCGAGCAGCGATCTCCGCCAGACCACGCAGCAAGGCAATATCGCCGGTGATCTGCTTTTCGATGTCGGGCCGCAGCACTTTCACGACGACTTCGCGACCGCGCACGCCATCGACATCGTGCAATCGCGCTGGATGGACCTGGGCGATGGAGGCAGATGCCAGCGGGGTCTCGTCGAACTCGGCGTAAAGCTCGCTGATCGGCTTGCCGAGCGCAGCTTCGACGATCTTGCGCGCGCGCTCGCCGTCGAACGGCGCCACCCGATCTTGCAACAATGAGAGTTGCTCGGCGATGTCCTCGGGCAACAGGTCGCGGCGGGTCGACAGAATCTGCCCAAACTTGACAAAGATCGGCCCCAATTCCTGCAAGGCCATACGCAAGCGCGCGCCGCGGGTGTGGGCGGCGATCTCGCTGGTCGCACGCGGAACAAAGGGCCGCAGCAGGCGCGCGACTGGTTCGACTCCGGTTCCCTCCAACAACGAGTCGAGGCGGTACTTGACCAGCACCCGCAGGATGCGGGTGGCACGTAACG
>JBBQQV010000069.1:0-10049 GCA_038215505.1 Lysobacterales bacterium | reverse complement strand
TATCGCAACAGCAGCGGCGGCGACAGGCGCAATTGGAGCGTCTGGTTGAGGATCGCACCCGCGCGCTCGAACACTCGAATGCCGAGTTGGTCAGGCTGTCGATGACCGATCCGCTGACTGGAGCCTGGAATCGACGGGGTGCCAGCGAAGCACTGGAGTTGGAGTGGCAGACGGCCATCGAAGCCGGCAAGGCGATTTCCGGTTTGATGATCGATCTGGATTCGTTCAAGGCCTACAACGATCACTACGGTCACGCGGCGGGGGACGAGTGCCTAAAGGCCGTGGTCGGCATCCTGGTGGAGGCCATGCGCGATCCAAGGCACTTCGTTGCCCGCTTGGGCGGCGAAGAGTTTCTGGTCCTGCTGGCGGACACGGAATTGACGCAAGCGCTCGACATTGCTGAGGATCTGCGTACCGGCGTCGAGGCCGCCGCCTTGAGCCACGACTATGCGGCGGCTGGCAAGGTCGTCACCATTTCAATCGGTGTGGCCTGCATGCTGCCTTGCACCGGCGAATTTTCCAGCGAATTGCTGGCGGCCGCCGATCACGCGCTATACCGTGCCAAAAATGCCGGCCGAAATCGGATCTTTCCGCAGCAGGTCGACTGATGGAGCGGTGGTTGCCGCTGGTCCAGCCCCTACTCCACGCGTGAACGCGAATCTGCCGCGGCGACTGCAAAACCAGACAAATGCGTGTCAGTCAGGCATTCGCGCGCGAATCAGTTCCGCTTCTTCCCAGTTATCGAGGAGCAGGTCAACCAGCTTGGGGTCAAACTTGGTACCGCGCTGCTCAAGAATGAACTCGCGTACTTTCTCAGTGGGCCAAGGGGTTTTGTAGCAGCGACGACTGCCGAGTGCGTCATATACATCAGCGATCATGGTGATCCGGCCGGACAAGGGAATGTCCTCACCAGCCAAACCCTTTGGGTAGCCGCTGCCGTCCCAGTTCTCATGATGGCTAAGCGCGATTTCGGCCGCCAACCGCAGTAATGGACGCTTGGCGTCACTGAGCATCCGATGGCCAATTTCCGCGTGGGTGCGCATGATCACCGACTCATCCGGCGTGTGCTTACCCGGTTTGTTGAGGATGGCGTCTGGCACGCCGATCTTGCCTATGTCATGCAACGGCGCCGCAAAACGATAGTTCTCGGATTCGGCTCGGCTCAAGCCTGAGCCGCGGGCCAACAGTTCGGCCACCTCGCCAACACGTTTGACGTGACTGGCGGTTTCTTGCGAACGCGACTCGGCGGCACCCGCCAACAGGCAGATGGTCTCCATCTGCGCGTCAGCCAACTCCTGATTGAGATGCAGGTTTTCAAATGCGATCGAGACATTGGTGCAGAACACCTCGACCAGACGGAAATCGAGCTCAGACAAGTCCCACGCTTCGCCCACGTAAAGCAGGCTCTCCGAGTGGTGGCTGTCGATGAAGTGCAGCACGTAGTGATCCGCACGAAACACGTGCTGCTTGCCATCGAAGGCCAATTGCAGCGATTCGGCGACCGGCGTCGGCAAATCCTGATCCGCGTAGTGATCGACGTAGCGCTCATAATCGCCGGTGGCGGCGGCGACGACAAAGTGTTCCGGCGTGGCGTTATGCGGCTGGTTGATCTTGCAATACAGCGCGCCACCGCGCATATCGAGCAGGGCGGTCAATTGCGAGAGCACGGCGCAGGCAAACTCGTGCGGCTTCTGTTGCGTGAACACGTTGGCTGAGGCTTGCACAACGCGCTCCAAGCCGCGTTTGTTGGCCTCAATGATCTGCAAGTCGCGCCAGCCGCGAAGCGCGGCGTACATGGTCGTCGACAGCTTCTGCGCGGTGAGCTCGGTCTTCTCTTTGTAGTCGTTGATGTCGTAGTTGGAGATGACCTCCTGCTCCGGTGCCTGACCTGGCTGGCCGGTACGCAAAACAATGCGCAGATTGCGATTGTTCAACACCTGTCGCACCTCGCGCACCAGTTCGAGTCCGGCGCGTTCGTGCTCCATGACCACATCCAGCAGCATCACCGCGATGTCGTCGTGCGCCATCAGATGCGCTTTGGCCTGGTCGGCCGAGTAGGCAGACAGGAATGTGAGTGGCCGCTTCTCGAAGCGAAATCCGCCTAAAACGAGCCGGGTGACCTCATGGATCTCCGGCTCGTCATCGACGATAAGCACCTTCCAGCCGTCCAGTTTTACAGGCGATTCTGGGGCAAACAGCATCTGGCTAACCCTGCGACGATATGACCTGAGTTTACACAGCTTGGGTGCGGTTCAGGCGGCACTCGGTCAGTTTGGCGTTGGTTGTCTGCAGTCGGTCACATAACCGCCTGCCGATGGCGACGACGAGAGTGATTCAGGCTTCAGTGATATCCAGCTGATCGAGCCCGGACTTTTCATGAAAAGTCCGGGCTGGCCCCGTTGGGCTAGCTGCGATCTTCGAACAGCTCGCGACCGATCAACATGCGACGGATTTCATTGGTGCCCGCGCCGATGGCATACAGTTTGGCATCGCGCAACAAGCGCCCCGTGGCGTATTCATTGATGTAGCCGTTGCCGCCCAGCGTTTGGATGGCTTCCAAGGCAACCTGCACCGCCGACTCGGAGGCATGCAACAAGCAGCTGGCGGTGTCGATACGTGACTTGTGGCCGCGGTCGTAGTCCATCGCCACCATGTAAGCGTAGGCCCGCGAGGATTGCAGCGCGGTGTACATGTCAGCCAGCTTGGCTTGCATGATGCCGAAGGTACCGATGGGCACATCGAATTGGCGGCGATCACGGGAATAGGGCAGGGCGATGTCGAGCGCAGCCTGCATCAGTCCCAAAGGCCCACCGGTCAGCACCAAGCGTTCGGTGTTGAGGCCAGACATCAGCACGCGCACGCCTTGGTCAACCTCGCCCAGCACGTTCTCGGCCGGAATTTCGCAGTTCGCGAACACCAGTTCACAGGTGTTGGAACCGCGCATGCCCAACTTGTCCAGCTTCTGTGCGGTCGAAAAACCGGGCATGCCGCGCTCAACAATGAAGGCAGTCATGCAGCGGCTGCCCGTGCCCTTGGGCTGGGTGCGCATGTAGACCACCAGCACATCGGCTTCCGGCCCATTGGTGATCCAGAGCTTGTTGCCGTTGGCGACCCACACGCCATCGCGCAACTCAGCACGGCAGCTCATGGAGCCGACCACGTCGGACCCCGCGCCCGGCTCGCTCATGACCAGCGCACCTTTCCATTCACCGCTGCACAGTTTTGGCAGGTACTTGCGGCGTTGGCCGTCATTGGCGTTGGAGTAAAGATTCTGCACGCACAGATTGCTGTGCGCGCCATAGCTCAATCCCACCGACCCCGAAGCTCGTGAGATTTCTTCCATTGCAAGCAAGTGCGCAAGATAGCCAAGCTCGGAGCCACCGAGTTCAGCCGGCAGGGTGATCCCGAGCAAGCCCATCTCGCCCAACTTGGGCCACAGATCCTGCGGGAATGCGTTGTCGTGATCGATTTGCGCCGCCCGCGGCGCAATTTCCTCATCGGCGAAGCGACGAATCGCCTCGCGTAAGGCGTCGAGGTCTTCACCCAGCGGAAAAGCGCGCATGCGGTCAACGTCCTTGCAGTGATCGGATCAACGGGTGGAGGCGCTTTAACTCCCTCCCCGATGTTCGGGGGCGATGCCCTGCGGTTTGCAGGCCATAGGCCTGCGCAGGGCTGAGCGCGCAACGCGCCGGACGGGCTGGGGAGGGGTTAGCAAGCACACCGCTCTTTCTGACGATCATGGCGGGTAAGTCTTCAATTAGCGGGAGTGCCTAACCGCCATCATCGTTAGTGCCCGCGCACCCGGCCCAGGAAACGCGGTCCGGCATTCGCCATGTGCGGCAGCTTGATTTTGCCGATGGTCGCAATGCGCTCTTCGGCCATGCGGTCGGCGGCGCGGAAGGTGGGGATGTTGTCACGCTTGGCAATGTGGAAGATCTTGCCGAGGTTGTAGTAGATCGTCCGCATCATCCGCATCGCACGCTCGCGGTTGTAGCCATCAAACTCGATCGACACGTTCATCAAGCCACCGGCGTTTACCGCGTAATCCGGCGCGTACAGGATGCCGCGCTTCTCGACTTCGGCGCCGATCTCGTCGTTGGCCAGCTGATTGTTGGCCGCGCCGCAGATGATTTTGGCTTTCAAGCGCGGCAAGGTGTTTTCATTGACGGTGCCGCCCAACGCGCAGGGGCTGTACACATCGACGTCGCAGTCGTAGATATCGTCAAGGCCCACCGCTTCGCAGCCATATTCGTCGACACAGCGCTGCACCGAGTCCTTGTTGATATCGGTGACAAACACCTTGGCACCTGCTTCGCGCAGCAGCTTGACGTACTCGAACCCGACGTGGCCAACGCCTTGCACGGCATAGCTGTAGCGGCCGACATCCTCATTGCCATAGGTGACGTTCAGCGCGGCCAGCAAGCCTTGCAAGGTGCCGTAGGCAGTGAAAGGGGAGGGATCGCCTGAGCCGCCATGCACCTGATGCACACCGGTGACGAACTCGGTCTCTTTAAGTACATATTCCATGTCGTTGACATCAATGCCGACGTCCTCGGCGGTGATGTAGCGCCCACCCAGCGAGTTGATGAAGCGGCCGAAGGCGCGAAATAGCGCTTCCGACTTGTCTTTGTGCGGGTCGCCGATGATGACCGCCTTGCCGCCACCCAAGTTCAAACCCGCTACCGCGGCCTTGAAAGTCATGCCACGTGACAGGCGCAGCACATCATTGAGTGCTTCCTGTTCGGTCGCGTAAGGCCACATGCGCGTGCCACCCAGCGCCGGACCTAGCACCGTATTGTGGATAGCGATAATCGCGCGCAGTCCGGCGTCCTTGTTGTGGCAGAACACGACTTGTTCGTGACCGGTGTGGCTAAGGGTTTCAAAGAGCATGTCGAACTCCGGGATTCGGGCTAAGTAGGTCGGGATCGCGCAATCGGAATCTCATAGACAACTTGAAGATTGACCGATAACGAATTGAAATATATAAAATTGGCAGCGCGCTTGGTTGCAGCACCCAGCCGCATGGCGCACCAGTTTAAAGCAATCGCTCTAGACGTAGCGTCGGAATGGCGCATTGTTCGGGCATGCCCGAGCGCCCAATGGCGAAGCAAGTGAGTATTGTTGGCTGGATTCGAGCACGTGCAAGATGCGTATTCGGCGGTGCTAGGCTGCGGACATCAATCGAGCTGACCCCCAAGGCATGTATGCGTTTGCACCCAGTCGCTAGTGCCCTGCTAGTTGCCAGTCTGTTTTGCCTTTCAGCCGCTGCCCCGGTCCGTGCCGACGTGCGCGATGAAGTGATAACGGCCTTTCGCAAGGCGATGGCTGAGGACAGTTACCGCATGAGTCTTGAAGTCGCCAACAAGCGTGGCCCGGTGCTTGCGCAGATCGATGTGCAACTGCCCAATCGCTTCCATCTCAGTTCAAGCGAAGTCGAGTTCATCAGTATCGGCAACGTTGCGTACATCCATGCGGGCGGGCGCTGGACCCAGGTTCCGGTGGATATGTCCAGCCAGCTGCAGGGATTTCGGATCACGGACTTGGAGCAAGTGGCAGGCGCATTGGCCGATGGTGAGGCACGCCCTGACGAAGACGTGAAAGGCTGCAAGTCGCGGGTTTATCGGTATCTGACGACGTCGACGATCGCCGGCCGCAGCCGCCAAGACCAGGCTGAACTCGCGGTTTGCCAAATCAGTGGTTTGCCGGTGCGCCTTCGAAGCTCGCCAATCAAGAAGGGCGAGGCGGTGACCATCCATTACGATTACGACGCCAACGTCGATATTCGGGTGCCGCAATGAATCCGCCGCGATCACCTCCCCGTAATAAGCCGGATGGATATGAAGTCTGATCTCGGTTCAGCAGTGCGGGCTGCGTTCGTGCACATGGCGGCTGCTTCGGCGACAGCTCCGATTTCATTTTTTGGTGCGGATGGATGATCGCGTCTCTGGGCCGGCAAGCATCTGCCGTTGATTCAGACCCGGCAGCCGACCTTGTCGGTTTGATGGAGCAAGTGGTTGCGCGTAAGCAGGCAGCGCTTGGCACGCTCTACGATCTCACCGTCAACCGCGCTTTCGCGGTGGCCATGCGGGTGCTGGGCAATAATGCAGACGCGGAGGAAGCGGTATGCGCGGCCTACCAACAACTGTGGGAGCAGGCCAATCACTACAGTGTTGCGCGCGGCAGCGTGATGGGCTGGCTGTCGACGATGGTGTGGACACGCTCGGTTGATTTGGCACGCCGGCGGCGTGCACACGTGTCTATCGACGATCTGCATCCGATCCACTCTGCCTCTGCGTATGCGCAGTGTGAAGACGATGCGGCATCCTTGCTCGATGCGTTCGCCACTGGTTCCGCCGTCCGCCGCGCGCTCAGTCAACTCAAACCAGTGACGCAGCGCCTGCTGAAATTGGCTTTCGTCGGCGGTCTCAGTCATCCGGAAATTGCACAACAGACCAAGCTGCCCTTGGGAACCGTGAAGTCCCACATCCGAAGAGGCTTGGTCGAATTGCGCCGCATGCTGCAATCTCTGGAGTTTCGCGATGGCTGAGCGCCGACCAGTAAGGGTCGGAGCTGGCGACGCATTGGCGGCGTTGCTTGCCCGCGACATCGCACCGATGGCACCGGCTTTGCCGCAGCAAGCGCGCATGCGTTCGCGAATTCTTGACGCTTGCACGCCGCCGATGATGGTCTCCAGAGCCGATGAAGGACATTGGCAGCCGCTGCTTCCCGGTGTTTTGGTGCGCTGCCTGAACATCAATGAAAAAGAAGGAACGCAACTGACGTTGTGGCGGATGTCCCCCGGCGCACGCATTCCCGCGCACCGACATACCTTGGCCGAGGAATGCCTGGTAGTGGAGGGACTGATTACTCACGCCGGTATCGAGTACAGCGCCGGCGACTTCCTGTTGTCTGCGGCTGGGTCGGCTCACGACGTGTTCGAATCACCCGCCGGTGCTGTCCTGATGATTCGCGGTGAGCTGGTGCCCAAGCGCATCGCGTTGGCCGCGAAGGCAACGGAAACTCCATAGCGGTCTCCGACATCAAGCGGGCATGACCGTATTGATAGAGGTATTGATGCAGGCGTTGTTTTCAGACCTGCGCACGCGACCGCTTTTGAAAGCGGCCGACCTAAGTCCGACAGGCGGCTAGTGTTGGAGGGCCGATGCCGCCGTGTCGGGCTTCGGCTGATCAGCAAAACCTGCATCGTTCAATGATTCCGCCGCTTTCGCACAACGGCGGCTGACAGCCTTTAACTCGGCGAGCTCCGGCGGAGTCAGCATGGTGGCCACCGCACGGGCATGGGCTCTACAGGCTGCCTTCGGTTTGCCAGCGCCTTCGGCAGAGGCGGCAAGCAAGATGAGGCTGCCGACGTCACTACGCAGGCCTGCGTTCTCGCGTGCAAGTTGGTAGGCACGATCCGTCTCGCCAATCTCAGCGAAAAACTCGGAAGCGTGTTGGGCGTATGCGGCGGGCAAACGTGAGAGCAGATCGGAATATCCGACTTTTGCCTGCTCGATCAGGGAGTCCGCAAGCTCTGTGTTTCCAGCTTGACGCTCCAAGGCAGAAAGCGCGGCCACAAACTCAGGGTTGCCAGTCTGTGCGATCACTTTCTGGTAGCGCTCACGCGCGGCTGGCAGTTCGCCCAACAAGGTCTCGCACTCGGCGAGGTGTTCTTCGGCCAGGTAATAGCCGGGCAAGCGCTCGATGGCAGCTGTGAAAAAGCGGCGGGCATCTTCGATGCGCCCATAGCGTAAATAGGCAATGCCCATTTGCGTATGCAGCCATGCCAGCGGCACCGGACTGACGTCGCGATACAGCGTTTGCGCCGCCAGAAAGTGGCTTTCGGCGCCGGCCAAGTCGCCCTGCAGCAGGCGCAGGTCCGCGCGATGCGCCAAACCGTAAAAGTCTGCAACCGGCAAGTTTGAGGTGGCAAAATCCTGCGCCAGCGCCGCGTAGTCGCCGCGGGCCACCAGGATGTCCTTGCCCAAATCGCGCCACTCTTCCTCCGCCGCACCGGCAGTGCGCGCCTTTTGCAACCAAGCGTCAGCCTCGTCAAAACGATGCAGGCCCGACAAGGTGATGGCGTACAAAACCATGCCGCTTGGGGTCAGGAAGTTGGCGTCGGCGCGACTGGCGAGCAATTCAATAGCGCGGTCGGAATCGCTCAGCCGGCCAAGCAACTTGTAGCGGTGGTAAAGCAAGCCAGCGAGCCGTTCGCTGCGATCAACCAAGCCGGCTGCGACATTGGCTTCGAGCGAAACAATTTGTGCATCCACGTTTCCGAGGTAAATGTCGGCGGATGTCGTTCGGTAATAGCGTGTAGAAATTGGCCAAATATCTTTGATATCCGGCGCGACAAATTCAGTCGGCGATTCGCCGGAGGCTGTCGCCGCCGGTTCGCGCTGGATGTCGGAATCTGGGCTGACGGCGCAGCCCGCAAGCAGGGCCGTCAGCAACAGAACGGGGCGCACGTCACGCATGCATTCAGGAAGTGATAACCGCATACCTAAGCGTCCGCCCCAGCCAATCAACGCGGCCGCCCGATGAACGGGAAATCGGCGCGGGTCGTGCTGTCGTCTGGAACATTGTCGGAAACACCAGGACCGACCAAGGCGGTAAACGAAACATCAATGACGTCGGCTTGCAGGGTACGGCCGCCGCACGCGGTGGTGAGACCCAATTCCACGGCGAGGTACTGACCACAGGAAGGGATGCGGGTGTCGATGATCATCCGATCATCCAGCAAAACGCCTGCGAGTACCGGGATGGATAGGTCGCTGACGCCGTTGCCCATAATGCCGTCGAGACCATCAAGGCCTGCCATGGAGAACTCGAATTCCGCGCGGAACGTGGTTGCCCACGTGGCGGGATCGGTGGCCCGGTTATAGGCGTCCTTGAGTGCGGGATTGTTGCGCACCGAGCCCATCAACGCGGTGTTGATGGCGGGACGACCTTCGCGGTCGATTCGCCCGTTCTCAAAGAACGTACAAGGCAAGCCCTCCACATTGGTCAAGCGCGTCAAGTTGATGGTGGGCGAGCCAAATCCTGCCCGCGTGGCTTGCACCGCCATGGTGGCTGCGTTGCAGCTGGTGAAGGTGAAGTTCAAGGTTCCAAAGGCTGGCTGGGTGAAGCTCGGTCCCATCACCACGGCGGGCGGATAGTTACCGCCAGCAGCGGTGACGACAGGGATCGCAGCGGTCCTATTGTTGATGGGGCCGATGCCGTATACCGCGATTTGTGTGCCAGTGGGATCGAAAACGTTCCAATACGCCACCAAGCTGCGCGGCGAACCCGCACCCAACGCGCCGGCGGCCAATGACTGCAACAAAACGCCATGGCCCTGATTGGCGATGTCGTACCACATGCCGGAATGACCCGCCGAGATGCCGCCGCCATCGAGACGATCATTCGCCGCCCACACCTTCAGGACGGGATTCGCGCCGTTGTTGGTCAGCCGATTGCTCTTGATTCCCATTACGATGGAGAGCGTGTTGAACGTACCAAATCCATTGACGCCAGGATTGCGAAAGCCTGGTGCTTGGCCCAAGCGAACGGCGTTAAAGCGGTCTACGTCAAAAAAGAACGGATCGTCCGTCAGCCCGGCAAACACGCGGAAATCGCCATTGACCACGGTTTGCTCGACGCGGCCAGAGGCTGTGAGCCCCGGCACGAGCTCGTTACAGGCGAAAGTCGCGCCAGCGCTGCTGAAACGGCAACTGATTTCTTTGGCGCTGTTGCTCGCCGCGCCGTTGTCGATAAAGAGGCGGTAATTGACCGCATCGGAAAAGCGTGCTCCGGCCGATGCGTCCGGAAACACCGTGGTGACGATGATTGTTTCGGTCGGATCGTTGGGATTGATGAACAGGTAGATGTCGTTCAAATCGGCGGCCGGATCGCCCGAGGCAAGCGGACCGTCGCGATGGTCAGCGGCGTTGGCGGCGGGAACAAGCGCGGTCGCCAGCAGGACGCCAGCGGCAAGTGCGGAAAGCTTCAACATGGTGCGTTCTCCTCGGGGGTGTGGATGGGGGACCACTTGTCTGACCGCTTGT
>JBBQQV010000068.1:0-10097 GCA_038215505.1 Lysobacterales bacterium | reverse complement strand
CCTTCCTGCACGCATTGTTCTCGGCGTCAGCGGTGGCATAGCTGCCTACAAGGCAGCGGAGCTGGTCCGATGCTTGCGCCAGCGAGGTGCCGAAGTGCAGGTCGTGATGACTCGCGGCGCCAGCCGCTTCATCACCGCCACCACCTTGCAGGCGCTGTCCGGGCGGCCAGTGAGAAAGTCATTGTGGGATGCTGCTGCTGAGGCGGCGATGGGCCATATTGAACTCGCGCGCTGGGCGGATGCCATCGTGATCGCGCCCGCCAGCGCTGATACCCTTGCGCGTCTCGCCCAAGGCCGTGCCGATGATTTATTGACGACCTTGTGTCTCGCGTCGAGTGCGCCGCTGTGGGTGGCGCCGGCGATGAACCAGCAAATGTGGGCGCATCCAGCTACCCAAGCCAATCTGGCGGTGCTGTGCGGGCGCGGCGCACGGGTGATCGGACCGGCAAGCGGGGATCAGGCTTGCGGCGATGTCGGCTTGGGGCGGATGAGCCAGCCCTTAGAAATCATCCATGAACTGCTGGCACCGCTAGTCAGCGGTGTGCTCGCGGGCCGGCGCGTATTGATCAATGCCGGGCCCACGTTGGAAGACATTGATCCGGTGCGCTTTCTCGGCAACCGCAGCTCGGGTCGAATGGGATTTGCAGTGGCCGAAGCGGCGCATGCGGCCGGCGCTGAAGTGCACCTGATCGCCGGACCAGTCAGCCTTGCTACCCCCAGCGGAGTTCGTCGCACCGATGTGCGCAGCGCCCTAGAGATGCGTGCGGCCGTGCAAGCGGCGCTGAGCGGCGTCGACATATTTGTTGCTGCTGCCGCAATTGCTGACTATCGCCCGGCGGAAGTGCTGAGCTGCAAGCGCAAGAAGTCGAGCGAAGGCTGGAACCTCGCCTTGGTCGCCAATCCCGACATCGTGGCCGAAGTGGCGGCCAGCGAGAACAAGCCGTTCGTGGTCGGTTTCGCCGCAGAGACCAACGACGTCGAAACCCACGCGCGCAGCAAACTGGCGCGCAAGCAATTGGATATGATTGCCGCCAATCTGGTCGGCTGCGCTGGTCGCGGGTTTGAGTCCGAAGACAATGCACTGAGCGTGTTTTGGCCCGGAGGCAGTGAAGAGATTGCGCTGTGCGACAAGCGTGTCGCCGCAGCGCGATTGGTCACCTTGATCGCACAACAATTGGCAGCCAAGGTAGGAGTGGCCAAGGCATGACCGGCCAAGGTGCGACTGGCCAAGGTGTGACTGGAGCCGCTTTGCCAAGCGTCGACGTGCGTATTCTGGATCCGCGTTTGGGCGAGCTGTTTGGCTTGCCCGAATACGCTACCGCTGCGTCCGCAGGCATGGATCTGCGCGCCATGATCGACGAGCCACGAACACTCGTCGGTGGCGAAACCGCGCTGCTGCCGTCAGGCTTGGCGATTCATATCGGTGACCCCGGGTTGTGTGCGGTGGTACTGCCGCGTTCCGGGCTTGGGCACAAGCATGGGCTGGTGCTTGGCAACCTAGTTGGACTGATTGATGCGGACTACCAGGGGCCGCTGATGATCAGCGTGTGGAACCGAAGTGAAGAGGCCTATACCATCGCCCCAGGGGATCGCATCGCGCAGCTGGTATTTTTGCCAGTGGCGCGTGCACACCTGCGTCCGGTGGCGTCCTTCATTGAAACTGAACGTGGCACCGGTGGCTTCGGCCATACGGGCTCGCGCTAGCGCCACCCGACTGGATTGCCCTACGCATGGCCAAACGCAAATCTGAGCCGAAAGCTGGCATCGCCATTGATCCGGCGGTGCGCAAGCGAATAACGCAGCTTTTCGCGCTGCTTGCGTTTTTGATCGGCGGTTATCTGCTGTGGCAGGGCGTGCAGAACTGGGTGGGATTGCGTGGCGGTGATGAAGCCCTGGCTGCGCGAGATCGGCTGGCGGTCGAGCTGGCGGCGGAACTGGATGCTGTGCAGAATCGATTTGCGGGCGTGGCAAGCGATCCCAAGACGCTAGCAGATGTTGCCGCTGGAGCGCCCGAAGATGCAATCTCGCGCATTTCCGCTGGATGGCCCCAGCTCGACGGTGCCAAGGTCTTTTCTGCGACCTTGGACGAAGCGTTTGCAGATCCACAATCGGTCGGTTGGGGGCGGATGGCTGTGCTCAGCAGCAGCCTAGTCGCTCCCAACCCAACCCTTGGCCTGGTCGGGCACGGTGACAACTTGGCGATCGGAATCGCCACGCCTCTTTTACAGGACCGAGTGATCGGCGTGATTTACGGTGAGCTCCCGCTGACATTGGCGACGCAGCGCCTTGAGGCTGCAGCAACCCCCGGTGGTTTGCTGCAGATCACCAGTGGTTCCACGATCGTTGCCGAATTCGGTGACAAAACGTTGCGCTCGCTGGCCGTGCCAGTACCCATCGGTGACTCTATTTTTCGCATCGCCGCGGCCAAGCCGGCGGGCAGCAGTGAGCTGATGGATTTGTTGAAGCCGTTCGCATTGGGATTGTTGGCTTGGGTGCTGGGTGGTGTGCTGCTGATGCGTTCGCGGCGACTGCTCGACACTTTGGACGAAGGTGACAACAAAACGTTTGCTGAAGTATTGGCGGCCGAGTCCGGACCGGCTGTGAGCCCCACCCAAGCCAAATCAGCTAAACCCGAGCGCGGACCGGCGCGAATCGACCGCAGTATTTTTCGTGCCTATGACATCCGTGGTGTGCTCGGCACCACGCTTGATGAGAGCGTGGCGAAGGTCATTGGGCAAGCAGTAGGCAGCACCCTCACCGAGCGCGGGCTGCGCGAGATCGTCGTCGGACGGGATGGCCGACTGTCAGGGCCTGCGTTGTCTGCCGCCTTGATCGAAGGTCTTCGCCTGTCAGGCTGTGACGTAATCGACATCGGTATGGCGCCAACACCGGTCATCTACTTTGCAACCCATCACCTGAATACCGGCAGCTGCGTTGCGGTCACCGGCAGCCACAATCCGCCGGACTACAACGGCTTCAAGATCATGATCGGTGGAGACACGCTTTCGGGCGACGCGATCCAAGCGCTGTATTCGCGCATCGCCGAAAACGATCTGAATGACGGCGGTGGCGGTGGCTTGCAGTCGATGGATATCGGTCCGGATTACCTCTCGCGGATTGCCTCCGATATCCAATTGGAGCGGCAGATCAAGATCGTCATTGATGCCGGTAATGGCGTCGCAGGAGCGATTGCTCCGCAAGTGCTGGAATCAGTCGGCTGCGTTGTGGAAGAGTTGTACTGTGAGGTCGATGGCAATTTCCCCAACCATCACCCGGATCCAAGCGACCCTGAAAACCTGCATGACTTGATTACTGCGGTGAAGCGAACGGGTGCCGAGCTCGGCATTGCCTTCGATGGCGATGGAGACCGTCTCGGCGTGGTCACCCGCACCGGCGAGGTCATTTATCCTGACCGTCTGCTGATGTTGTTTGCGCAGGATGTGCTCAGCCGCAATCCGGGCGCGAGCATCATTTACGACGTCAAGTGCACTGGGCAACTGGCGACGCAGGTGCTGCGTTTTGGCGGCAGCCCGATCATGTGGAAGACCGGTCATTCGCTGATCAAGGCGAAGATGCGGGAAACCGATGCCGAACTGGCCGGCGAAATGAGCGGCCACTTCTTCTTCCGCGAGCGCTGGTACGGGTTTGACGACGGCATCTACGCCGCTGCCCGTTTGCTTGAGATCATTGCCTCTGACGGTCGCGATCCTGAGGAAATCTTTGCCGAACTGCCCAATGGTGTGTCGACACCCGAGCTCAAGGTGCAGATGGTCGAAGGCGAGCACTATGCCTTCATGGACACCTTCCGGGAGCGCGCGCGCTTTGAGGGCGCGAAGATCGCCACCATCGACGGCATTCGCGCCGACTGGAGTGACGGCTGGGGCTTGGTCCGATGCTCTAACACCACGCCCACGTTGGTGCTTCGCTTTGACGCCGACAGCAATGCGGCCTTGGCGCGCATCCAAGAGGCATTCCGCGTGCAGCTGTTGGCGGTCAGGGCAGACCTTAAGCTGCCGTTCTGACGGGGCTTGCTGGATTGATTAGCGCCTTTCGCATGCAGCGCCGACTGCAACTCTGCTGCTGCGCGCTCGCACCGCATCGGCTGGAGCAGCGGCAAATCCAGCGGTGATTCGTTGCGCTATGGTTAGCGCAACGACCTCGCAATTTGTGCAGGCTACTTTGCTTTGGCTTTATCTGAATTGTCGCTTTCTTGAGCCACCTTGAGTCGACGATAGCGCGCAAGCGTGTCGTCGTACTCCTTCTGCAACACCGCCTGTTCTGCTTCGCGCTTGCGAAGATACTCGTTCTGTTCGGCAACCTGCTTGCGTGAGATTGCAATCTGCGATTTGACGCTCTCGCTAACCACTTTGCCTCCGCGCTCAAGGCCCGCCGCGTGCGCCAGCACAGATGCCAAGCTATTTTCCTGGCTCTTAATTCCCACTCGCGCTGACTCAATACTCTGCTTGACGAGGTCAAAGCGCTCGTCATAGGCGCGGGTTAAGTCAGCCTCTTCCACGTAGGAGGAGAGCAACACCGCGTCCATGTGTTCTTCAGCCTCGCGCGCCTTGCGCTGTGCAGCTTCGGTTTTGGCTGCCGCATCGACGGCGGCCTGTTCCTCGACCGTCATTGCGCGGGTGACAGTGCCAACCGTGCGGCCTTGCGAGTTCAACTCGTCGCGTGCCTTGCCGACTTCCGATGGCGGCACCGTGTCGCTGTAATGCACCTTGCCATCCTTGTCGACCCAGCGGTACAGCTTTTGCGCGTCCGCTGCAGGTGCCAACAGCAAGCTGGCGATGATGAGAGTCAAGGTACAGATGGGCTTGTTCATTCGTATTCTCCAGTGGCACCGGCAGCGCCGTGGCGTTGACGGTAATCGCTTAGACGTGCGTGTTGCGGGGCGAGTTCCGGGTGCTCATCAGTATAGGACAGCAGTTCGTTCAGCCGGGCAATCGCAATGACGCGAACGCCGAACTCAGCAGCGACCTCGGCGGCAGCCGATTGCGCGCCGGCACCGCGTTCTTGACGGTCCAAGGCCACCAGTACACCGACGACCTCCGCACCGGCCCGACGGATGAGTTCGACCGATTCGCGAACCGCCGTGCCCGCGGTAATGACATCGTCAACAATCAGCACGCGGCCACGCAGCGGGGCGCCAATCAGATTGCCGCCCTCGCCGTGAGCCTTTGTTTCTTTGCGGTTAAACGCCAGCGGCAGATCTCGGCCGCGCTGGGCCAGCGCGATAGCCACTGCTGTTGCCAACGGAATGCCCTTGTAAGCGGGCCCGAACAGCATGTCGTAACCCAGACCATCGGCCGCGAGTGCGTCCACATAGCACTCTGCTAGCGCCACCATGGCGGAACCCGAATCAAAGTGGCCGGCGTTAAAGAAGTAGGGCGAAGTCCTGCCCGATTTCAAGGTGAACTCGCCAAACCGCAACACATCACAGCGCAGCGCAAGTTGCAGGAATCGGCGTTGATAAGACTGCACGGAACGCCCAATAAAGTCGGAAGCGCTATTGTGCCAGCAATTACTGCGGTGCTTGGAGTAGGCTGCCGACCGACTTCAAGCGGCAGACCGGACTCGTGAGAATCATCAGCTTCAACGCCAACGGCATTCGCTCAGCGGCCAGCAAGGGTTTCTTCGATTGGTTTGCGCAACAAGACGCTGATCTGTTGTGTTTGCAAGAGACCAAGGCTCAAGCCGAGCAGCTTGGCGATCCGCTGTTTCATCCGCTGGGTTATCACGTGCACTTCAAGGATGCTTCGACCAGGAAGGGCTACAGCGGCGTGGCCATCTACAGCCGCAGTGAGCCGGACGCAGTGGTTACCGGGCTGGACTGGCCGGAATTTGATGACGAAGGTCGCTACATCGAAGCGCGCTTTGGCAATCTGAGTGTGGTCTCGCTGTATTTGCCGTCGGGGTCGTCCGGCGAGCCACGCCAACAGTTCAAATTCGAGTGCATGGAACGGCTTGCTGCGATTTTTGCGGGCTGGCGTGCCAGCGGCCGCGAGTATGTGATCTGCGGCGACTGGAACATCGTGCACACGCGCTTGGACATCCGCAATTGGAGCTCCAATCAGAAGCAATCCGGCTGCTTGCCGGCAGAGCGTGCGTGGCTGGACTCGCTGTTCGCGAGCGCAGGCTGGATCGACAGCTTTCGTGCCTTGCGTCCCGCCGATGTGGCTTACACGTGGTGGTCGAATCGCGGTGCCGCGCGCGCCAACGATGTGGGTTGGCGGATCGACTATCAAATCGTCACTCCCGGCTTAAGCGGGCGGCTGCGTGATTGTGCAATCGCGCGGGAGCCGAGATTTTCGGACCACGCGCCCTACCGCGTCGACTATCAGGACTGATTGGGCTTCTGCTCGCCGGAACTGGCCGCGATGAGCAGCGACTCATCGACCAAGCCTGCACGCATCATTAGTGCGAAAACGGCGATGCCGGGAAGCGCCGCCAGCGTGGTCAGCAGGTAGAAGTCGACATAGCCCAGCGACTCGATAAGCGCACCCGCGGTGGTTCCAGTGAGGAGGCGGCCGACTACCGATGCGGCTGCCGACAACAGCGCAAACTGGGTGGCAGTGAACGACAAGTTGCATAGCGCCGACAGATACGCGACCACGACGACTCCGCCGATTCCGCGGGCGATATTCTCACATGCGATGGCAAAGGCCAGCATCGTGTTGCTGTGACCGATCTGCGCCAACAGCGCGAATGACAGATTGCTCGCCGCCATCAGTAGCAAGCTCAACATCAGCGATCGCCGCAGTCCAATTTGCACATACAGCGCACCGGCAATGAAAATGCCAATCAGATACGCAAAGAAGCCAAACCCCACGTCGTATTTGGCGATCTCAGCATTGCTGTAGGCCAAGTCATCAAGTAGCAACCGCAACGTCAGTTGGCCCAGCGTGTCGCCGATCTTGTGCACCAGCACAAACAGCAACACCAACGCGGCACCGCGGCGACCAAAAAATTCACCCATCGGTGCCCACGCAGCGCGAATCACCCCAGCAGCACCGCGCACTGGCGGTGGTGGACGATGCCTCGCCGGCTCCCCCAGCCACAAGGTGGCAGCAACCGCCGGCAGCGCGAAAAGTGCACAGGCGAGATAGGCAACCGTCCAGTTCCACTGGCCTGCCACCAGCAATGCCAGTGCTCCAGCCGACACCGAGCCAATCCGCCAACCGTACTGCGACATCCCCGAGCCGGTGGCCAGCTGGTGCGGCTGCAGCGTCTCGATGCGGTAGGCGTCAATCACGATGTCGAATGTCGCGCCGGACACACCGACGAGGATGGCGGCGAGCGCGACCGTGCCCAAATCGGCGGTCGGGCTTGCGAGGCCTAAAAAGGCAACGCTGACAGCGACTGCGACCGCGCTTAACCAAAGCCACGAGCAGCGCTGTCCAAATCGACCGATCCAGGGAAGGCGCAAGCGATCCACCGCAGGTGCCCAAAACACTTTCAGGTTATAGACCAGGAATGCCAGCGAGAAAGCGGTGACCGTTTTCTTGTCGATGCCGTCCTGCGCCAACCGCGTGGTCAGCGTGGCGCCCAGCATCGCGTAGGGAAATCCTGAGGAGATTCCCAACAGCAGGGCGGCTACCGGTCCCGCCTCCAGATACGGGCGGAAAGAAGCCGGCAGGCGTGTTTGCCAAGCGGGGGATGGCGAATTCATCGCGGCATGCTACAGAGTTGGCAGCGCTCGTCGATGCCGGTTCAGCTGCTTGGCTTTGGCGGCGCAATGACCTGAAACGGCATTTGCTCGCCGACGTCGTGTGCTACGCCTGCCGGGAAGATGGCTCCGAGCACCCGCAGACCCCGCGCGCCAGTGACTGCCGGCAGGTTGCCCGGGCGTCCTGCCAAGGTCTCGCGAGCCAGCCAAGCGAAGCCGATCGCTTCGACGAAATCGGGATCGATTCCATGCTTACTACTGCTCTCGAACGCGACAGCCGGCAGTTCGGCCTGCAGTGCAAGCATCAGTGCGGTGTTGTGAACTCCGCCGCCACAAACGATAACGCGGGCGCAGCTCGGCAATGCGGTGCGCAGGGCATTGGCGACGCTGCGCGCACTCAAGCTCAGCAGGGTGGCTTGCACATCGGTCGCTGCCAGCGATATGTCGCCTAATCGAGTTGCCAACCAGTCGAGATGAAACAAATCGCGGCCGGTGCTCTTGGGCGGAGCAAGGGAAAGCCAAGGCTCGGTCAGCAAACGCTGCAAAAGCGGTGCGTCTGCAGTTCCACTGGCAGCAAAGGCACCTTCCCGATCAAACGGGGCACCGGTGTGACGAAGACACCAAGCGTCCATCAGCCCGTTTGCTGGGCCGCTGTCAAAACCGCTTACCTCACCCTTCGCAGGCAACAGGGTGAGATTGGCGATCCCGCCGAGATTGAGCACCGCTCGATCTTCATTGACATCGCGCCAAACCGAAGCATGGAAGGCGGGCATCAAGGGCGCGCCTTGGCCGCCGGCGGCGACGTCGCGACGACGAAAGTCGGCCACAACCGTAACGCCGGTCGCTTCTGCGATCAGATTCGGATCACCCAGCTGCAGGGTAAATGGCAACTTGCCGTGGGGCTTGTGACGCAGCGTTTGACCGTGGGATCCGATCGCCGACAACCGCGCGGGGTCGAAGTCGGCGGCCTCCAGCAGCGATCTCGCGGCAGCTGCAAAAGCCGCACCGATGCGATGATCGAGTTCACCTACGGCATCGAACGAAAGCGGTGTGTCACGTTGGGAGTGGGCAAGGATTGACTCCCGCAACTCTCCCGCATAGGGATAGGTGCGTGCCCAAAGAGAACGCGGCATGCCGCCATCAAACACAACTAACGCCGCATCGACGCCGTCGACACTGGTTCCCGAAATCAGCCCTAAAAAGTAGTCGCTCGTTGCTGCAACCACCGCTTCAACGCGCCGTGGCGTAGACGCTACCGCCGGCTAGGACATCCAACTGCGCAAGCAAGGGCTGCGTCTGCAAACGGAAGCGATGGAGCTCTGATTTCGGCAATGGCTCAGGCTTCGGCATGGTCACCTTCAACGGATCACGATGCACACCCGCAACCCGGAATTCATAGTGGAGGTGCGGCCCGGTGGCTAAGCCGGTTTGACCGACATAACCAATAACCTCGCCTTGGCGCACGCGACTGCCATTCTTGAAATTGCCCAAACGCGACATGTGGCCGTAAAGGGTGCTCACATTGTTGGCGTGCTGCATGATTACGGTGCGCCCATAGCCACTCTTCCAACCCGCAAATGTGACCTTGCCATCGCCGGCCGACATGATTGGAGTGCCCGTGGAAGCGGCGTAGTCGACACCGCGATGGGCGCGAGTCAGACCCAGCACCGGATGCCGACGGGCATTCGAAAAACGCGAGCTGATTCGCGCGAAATCAATAGGCATGCGCAAGAAGCCCTTCTTCATTGGGCGCCCATCGGCATCGAAATAATCGGTGCGACCATCGGCAAACTGATAGCGGAACACCTGATGCTGCTTGCCTTGGTTGATGAAGGTGGCAGCGAGCACATCGCCACTGCGCAAGCGTTCGCCATCGCGCCAGATTTCTTCATAGACCACATCGAAGCGGTCACCGACGCGCAAGTCCTGCGCAAAGTCGATGTCATACCCGAATGCCTTCGCCAATTCGAATATCGCGGTCTGGCTCATCCCAGCGGTTTGGCCGGCGTTGAACAAACTATCGTGGATCTCACCCGAGGCCATGTGCACGCGGCGTTGAATGACCCGAGCTTGAACTTCCTCCTCAATCGCGGAATCGCTGATCGACAGCGCGACCCGCTCACTCTCACCACGCTCGAACTGTAGCGAGAGCAAGTCACCGGCCGCGCCAACCACAAACACAAATTGGTTGCCCACACGCAGCTGACTAAGTGGCTCGCGTGCTCCCGGATGTTCCAGCAGGCGATGCAGAGTAGTCGCCGACAATCCGAGCTTGGCGAAAATTTCGCCCATCGTCTGTCCGGGCTCAACACGCACCGAGTGGGTCATGGTCGCAGCCACCGGTTCCGCCGCCGCGGGTGTTGCCAAGGTCGCAATCGGAGCGGGTGGAAGCTTGATTGCCATCGGCACGACCAGCGAATCTGAA
>JBBQQV010000067.1:0-10098 GCA_038215505.1 Lysobacterales bacterium | reverse complement strand
TCGGCCCGTCCGGCTGCGGCAAGTCGACCATGCTGCGTTGCTTCAACCGCATGCACGACTTGTATCCCGGCAGTCGCTATGCGGGCGAAATTCGCCTGCAACCGGACAACGTCAATTTGCTGGGCAAAGACATCGATCCGGTCGAGACTCGCATCCGCATTGGCATGGTGTTCCAGAAGCCTAATCCGTTTCCGAAGACGATCTTCGAGAACGTCGCCTATGGTTTGCGCATCCTCGGCGAGAAGCGACGCTCGACCATCGCCGACAAAGTGGAAAAGTCACTGCGCGATGCCGCCTTGTGGGACGAAGTGAAAGATCGTCTCGACCATTTGGCAACCAGCCTGTCGGGTGGTCAGCAACAGCGATTGTGCATCGCCCGCACGCTGGCTACCGAGCCGGAAATCGTACTGTTCGACGAGCCGACTTCGGCGCTGGATCCGATCGCCACCGCCAGCATTGAAGAGCTGATCATTGAACTGAAGAAGCAGGTGACGGTCCTAATCGTTACCCACAACATGCAGCAAGCGGGACGCATCTCACGCTACACCGCATTCATGTACCTTGGTGAGCTGGTGGAATTTGGCGAGACCGAAAAGATCTTTACCCGGCCGACCAAACAGCAGACCGAAAACTACATCACCGGCCGCTTCGGCTAAAGCTGGCAAGGACCTGCCTCATGTCGACCCCAAACACCGCCCATACCATCAAGAAGTTTGACGAAGAACTCGCCACCTTGCGAGACCTCGTCCTGCGCATGGGCGGAATGGTTGAAGAGCAAGTCCGCCGCAGCTTGGTAGTGCTGGAGCGCGGCGACTCCGAAGCAGCCCGCGAACTGGTCCTGCGCGATCGCGATATCGACGCGATCGAACTGCGCGCCGATGAAGAGATCGCGCAACTACTGGCCTTGCGCAGCCCCTTGGGCGTCGATTTGCGCACGGTCCTTGCGTTCTCAAAAACGGTGACCGACCTGGAACGCGTTGGCGACGAGGCCAAGAAGATTGCCCGCAGTTGCGAGCACTCGCCGGAGCTCAGCGCCGATCTGCCCCGGCAGCCTTACATGGCCGACCTGCAAGCCATGGGCAGCCTCGCCGCCGAGCAGTTGAATGGCGCTCTGGATGCGTTGGTTAGGCTGGACGTAGACCGCGCGGCGGAAATCAAACGCTCCGACAAGCGCTTGGACCAAGCCTTTGATTCCACCCTCGCCAACATCATCAGACACATCATGGCCGAGCCTGCCACGGCGCCACTCGCGGTCCAAGGAATCTTTGCCGCTCGCGCGCTGGAGCGCATCGGCGATCACGCCAAGAACATTACCCAGTACGTGGTGTATCTGGTTCAGGGGCGTGATATTCGACATCCTAAGGCGAATCCTAGGATGCAGGAGTAGTAGGGTCGGGTTCGCTCGTCATTCCGGCGAAGGACGGAATCCAGCTTTTCCCGCTTCACTCACCAGTAACTTGCTTCTCGGCAAGGTTTCGTGCGACTAAGCGGTGGCCGAGCGAAGCGAAGGCCGGGGCGACGCCACGGAGTGGACGAAACCTTGCCTTGAAGCAAAGTCAGGCGAGAGAAGCCAGAAGCACTGGATACCGGTCTACCCCGGAATGACAACCCAATCTCAACCCGCCAACGGCGAAAAACAACCACCCACTACAAGCGTTGCACCCCATGCACCACCCCCAACCGACGAATCCTTCGAATCACGTCGGCAAGGTGTTTACGGTGTTTCACTTCGATGTTGAAGTGCATCACGGCCATGCGCAGGTCGCGTTCCTTGTACTCGACGTTGTCGATGTTGGCGGCGGCCTCAGCTATGGCGGTGGCTACTTTGGCAAGGACACCGGGATGATTTTCCACTTCGACGCGCAAGCCCGCGCCGTAATCGCCCTGCACGTTGCGATCCCAACCGATCTGCACCCAACGTTCGGGTGTTTTGCGCAACTCGACAACATTGGCGCATTCCAAGCGATGTACCTCGATGCCTTTGCCCGCAGACAGGTAACCCATGATGTCGTCGCCGGGCAGCGGGAAGCAGCACTTGGCAAAGTTCAGCACGCCGCGTTCGCTGCCGCTGATCTGGATTTTCTCGGAACTCGGCGCGCGCGTGGTAGCGGGCGCGCTGGCATCCCGCTTGCGGTCAAGCAGAGCCTCGGCGACTTGCTGCGGCATACGGTTGCCAAGCGCGATCTCAGCGAGCAGTTCCTCTAGCCGCTGCAGGTGGTAATGGTTGAGATACTTCTTCAGCCGCGCCGCCGGCACGGCATCAAGCGAGCTCTCGAGATCTTCCAGCGCGCGATCAAGCATGCGATGTCCAAGGCCAACCGCGTCCTCGTGCTGCAAGCGCTTCAAGAAATGGCGTATCGATGTGCGCGCCTTGCTGGAAGCAACAAACTCCAGCCAAGCGGGGCTGGGCACCGCAGAAGGCGCGGTGATGATTTCCACCGACTGACCGCTTGCCAATTGGGTCCGTAATGGCACCAGCTTCTTGTCGACGCGCGCGGCAACCGCGTGATCGCCAACATCGGTATGCACGGCGTACGCAAAATCCAGCGCGGTGCCATTGCGTGGCAGCGCAAGAATGTCGCCCTTCGGGGTGAACAGGTAGACCTCGTCCGGGAACAGGTCGACCTTGACGTTCTCCAGAAACTCCATCGATGAGCCCGCGACCCGCTGGCTTTCCAACAGCCCGGTCAACCAGTCGTTGGCGCGCATCTGCGCATTGCTGACGCTGCGCTCGCCACTCTTGTACATCCAGTGCGCGGCAATTCCACGCTCAGCCAACTGGTCCATTTCCTCGGTGCGAATCTGCACCTCGATAGGTGAACCGAACGGGCTGAACAACACCGTGTGCAAGGACTGATAGCCGTTGGCCTTGGGGATCGCGATGAAATCGCGAAAGCGTGCATCCAGCGGCTTGTACAAAGAATGCACGGCACCCAGCGCGTGGTAGCACAACATGCTTTGGCCGACGACGACGCGAAAGCCGAACACGTCCATCACTTGATCGAAACTTTTGTGCTCGCCGCGCATCTTCATATAGATGCTGTAGGGCGACTTCACCCGACCGACCAGACGATGGGTCAGGCGCTCACTGGCGAGCCTATGCGATATCGCCGCTTCAATCGTCGCCATAGCCTCACGACGCAGCACCGGCTGCGCTTGGATGCGCTTGTGGATCACCGCATGCCGATGTGGATACAACGCTTGGAAGCCCAGATCCTGTAGCTCGCTCTTGATTCGATTCATGCCCAGGCGCTGCGCAATCGGGGCATAGATTTCCAGAGTTTCTTTGGCGATCCGGCGCCGCGACTCGGCCGCCATCGCGCCGATAGTGCGCATGTTGTGCAAGCGATCCGCCAGCTTAATCAGGATGACCCGCAGATCACGCGCCATCGCCAGCAGCATCTTGCGAAAACTTTCCGCTGCCGCTTCATAGCGGTCAGCGAATTCAATTTTTTCGAGCTTGGTGACGCCGTCGACCAGCTCCGCGACCGATTGGCCAAACTCACTGACCAAGGCCGCACGCGGCAGCTTGGTGTCTTCCAAAGTGTCGTGCAGGATCGCCGCGCACAGACTCTCAACATCCAGGCGAAGCTCAGCGAGAATTCCGGCGACCGCCAGCGGATGGGTGATGTAGGGCTCACCGCTGCGGCGGGTCTGTCCATCGTGTGCCGCCGCACCAATCAGATAGGCGCGCCGAACCCGCTCAACTTGCTCAGGCAGCAAATAGTCGGCGACCACCGCCAGCAACACACCCGCTTCGACCGGACAGGGGTCAAGCAGCGGGATGGCGGGATCAATCGCGAGTGCGGTGGCAGGCATCCAAGAAGCGTACGCAGGCGGATGCCTGCCGGCAATCGCCAATGCCGTCTGCGCCATGAATGAAAAAGCCGGCGTTACGCCGGCTTTCAGGGTATCTCCCATCGCGCGAGTCCATCACGCTCCTGTGGGAGCGCCGGAAGGCGCGATTCTATCTACTGGCGACAAAGCATCGCGGCTACCGGGTTCCCCCACGTGCAGATACTTACCAGATGCTAACGATCAGTCGTCGCCCTTCGAGAGGTCGTCATCGACTTCCGCCGCTGCCCATTCCAGCGCTTCGCGCTCGGCGCGCTCGCGCTCGGTTTTCTCGACTTCGTCGATCTTCAACTGGTTGATCTTGCGGCCGGCGATTTCGCGCAGGGCAAGCACCGTCGGCTTGTCGGCGCTGTTATCGCCTTCGATCGCCGAGTCGGCGCCTTTGGCCAACTGCCGCGCGCGCTTTGACGCCATCATCACCAATTCAAAGCGATTGCCAACCACTTCCAAACAATCTTCAACGGTTACACGTGCCATGAAATCCTCGCGGCCTGCATAAGCAGACAGTCAGTTGGGGGCAGGGAACTCGGCATTATAGGGGCGGCAGCGGTTTTGCGCGAATCTGACTCTGGAAGGCAGTGCCGCAAGCTCCGATCTACATCAGCGAAGGCGCTGTGACTGAATTTTGTAGAGCGGAGATTGCTCCGCTGCGTTTGCGCGGCCGACTGCCTTCGATCCTCGCTAATCAGCAACCGGCCTCACCATCGATTGCAGCACTCATACGCCGGTTCAGTCTTCAGCACTTAATAATTGCGCAATCAGCGCGGCGTTGCGCGCTCGCTGCGATGAGAGACGCAGCCGATGGGCGACAAAGATCGCCCGCAGCTCGCCCGCAGCGGCGTCAAAGTTCTCGTTGACGATGACGTAGTCGAACTCATCAAAGTGGGCCATTTCCTCACGCGCCGCAGCCAGGCGACGCTGAATCACTGCTTCGCTGTCTTGCCCGCGATTGCGCATGCGGGTAACCAACGCATCCCGCGACGGCGGCAGAATGAACACGCTGACGCTATCGGGCAGCTTGCTGCGCACTTGTCGCGCACCTTGCCAATCGATCTCCAGCAGCACGTCTTTGCCGGTTTCAAGCTGCGGCAGCACCGACTGCCGCGCGGTGCCCTTGTAGTCGCCATGCACCAGCGCGTGCTCGAAAAAATCGCCGGCGGCGATCATGCGTTCGAATTCATCTCGACTGACGAAATGATAGTGCTGCGCATGCCGCTCGCCCGGTCGCGCCGTCCGCGAAGTAAACGAGATCGACAAGGCGATGCCCGACTCGCGCGCCAACACCGCGTTGACCAAGCTGGACTTGCCCGCACCCGAAGGTGCCGCGACGACGAACAAGGTGCCGTTCATGGATGCGTGCCCGGTAAAAGTAGATTGATCTTCGGTGATTTGAACGTAGCGCGTTCATTGCGGAAGACTTCACGTCTCCTACTCAATATTCTGCACTTGCTCGCGAATCTGTTCGATCAGCACTTTCAACTCCACCGCGGCTTGCGTGGTGCGGCTGTCGACAGATTTTGAGCCCAGCGTGTTGGCCTCGCGGTTGAACTCCTGCAGCAGAAAATCCAGCCGCCGACCCACCGCGTCATCCAACGCCAGCACCCGCCGGGATTCGCTGATGTGGGTGTCAAGACGTTCAAGCTCTTCTTCGACGTCGATTTTTTGCAGGCCGAGCACCAGCTCTTGTTCCAGTCGCGAAGGATCGGCGCTGTCGCGCAAATCGCCCAGACGCGCATCCAGCTTACGCCGCAAGGCCGCACGAATATCCGGCAGCCAGACCCGCACCTGCGCGACGACAGCTTCGATGGCATCGAGCCGATCCAGCATGCCGACGCGCAGCTTTTCGCCCTCGCGCTCGCGTGCGGCGATGAACTCGTTGAGCACGGCGTCGAGCAAACTCAACACATCGGCCTGCAACGCGTCCGTATCGATTTCCGCCTGCTCGATCAAGCCCGGATAGCGCAGCAGCTCGGTGAACTCGACCTGCATGTTCGGCATCCGCGCCGCGCAATCACGAGCAAGATCGGTCAGTCGATCCAGCAGGCGGTCATTAAGTCTGACCTCGCCATTGCCGGCACTGCTGCGCAGACGCAAACCGAGATCGACCTTGCCGCGCGCGATGCGCTTGCCGACGGCCTCGCGCAAGGCACCTTCCAACACGCGCAATTCGTCCGGCAAACGCAGGCTGAGTTCGAGATAGCGATGATTCACCGCGCGCACCTCGCACGCTAGGGTGCCGTAGCTGGCGGCGCGCTCGACAGAGGCAAAAGCGGTCATGCTGCGAATCATTCGGCGCTTCCAGAGACCTTCGGACCCCGATGGTAGACTCGCCGCCGCACTTATCCCAGCCGCAGCGCAGTCCAATCCATGTCAACTGATCCAAGTCTTCCCAATCTCAGCAGCGTCACCCGCCCCAGTGGTCGTCAAACCAATGCCTTGCGCCAGGTCGTCATCGAACGTGGCTACACCCGCCACGCCGAAGGCTCGGTGCTGATTTCGATGGGCGATACCCGCGTGTTGTGCACTGCCAGTGTCGAGAATCGCGTGCCAGGCTTCTTGCGCGGCAAGAATCAAGGCTGGATTACCGCTGAATACGGCATGCTGCCGCGCGCCACTCACACCCGCGGCATGCGCGAGGCAGCCACAGGCAAGCAAGGCGGACGCACCTTGGAAATCCAGCGGTTGATCGGTCGCGCGTTGCGCGCCTGCGTGGATCGTGGCGCGCTGGGCGAACGCACCATTACGCTCGATTGCGATGTGCTGCAAGCCGACGGCGGCACTCGCTGTGCCGCGATCACCGGTGCCTACGTGGCCTTGGTCGACGCCGTGCGTGGACTGATCAAGCGTGGCGATGTGAAAATGGATCCGGTGTATGGCGCAGTCGCCGCCGTGTCAGTCGGCATTTATCGCGGCGTGCCGGTGTTGGATCTGGACTACGCCGAAGACAGCGATTGCGATACCGACATGAACATCGTGATGAACGATGGTGGTGGCTTCATCGAGCTGCAGGGCACCGCAGAAGGCCACGCATTTCGACGCTCGGAATTGGATGCGTTGTTGGGATTGGCAGAAACCGGCGTGACGCAATTGTTGGCGGCGCAGCGGGGGGCGTTGGCTTCAAATTGAATGGAGCAACACGCGCCGCTCATGTGGGAGCGCCGGAAGTCGCGATGCTTGGATTCGCAGGTCGACTCAATCGCGCCTTCCAGCGCTCCCACAAAAGCATGCAGAAGCCTGCAGCGGCAGCATGGGGAGACGAATGGCGTCGGCACGGTCGAGTTTTATGGTGCAACCCGCGCTCCTGTGGGAGTGCCGGAAGTCGCGATGCTTGGATTCGCAGGTCGACGCAATCGCGCCTTCCGGCGCTCCCACAAATCATTCGACGCGGAGACTAATGCGTGAAAAAACTCCTCATCGCCAGCAGCAACCCCGGCAAGCTCGCCGAGTTGAGCGAGCTACTTGCTCCCGTCGGCATCGAGGTCATTCCGCAATCGGCATTCAACATCAGCGATGCCGATGAAACGGCCAGCACCTTCGTCGAAAACGCCCTGCTCAAAGCCCGCCATGCGGCTCGCATCAGTGGCTTGCCGACATTGGCAGACGATTCCGGTCTATGTGTCGACGCCTTAGGCGGCGCCCCCGGCCTGCACTCGGCGCGTTATGCCGGTCGCCACGGCGACAACGCGGCCAATATCCAGAAATTACTTGGCGCGTTGCACAGCGTCGATGACGTCAACCGAGGCGCCTATTTCTTCTGCGTATTGGTCTTGTTGCGAAGCCCCCACGACCCGGCACCACTGATCGCCGAAGGTCGCTGGCGCGGGCGCATCTTGCACACGCCACGCGGTGACGGCGGCTTCGGCTACGACCCGGTGTTTCTTGATCCCGAAGCGGGCTTGAGCGCGGCCGAGTTGGATGCCACCGAAAAACACCGCCGCAGCCATCGCGGGCAGGCGCTGCGGTCACTTTTGGGGCAATTAAAGGCTTGATCGGACGTCATCAGAGCGCATCCGAATAGGCCGGTAGCCCAGATGCAGCGCAGCGCAATCGGTGGTTATATGGAGCCGTCAAACTCCCACCCCTGATAGCGCTGTGTTGCAATCGGGCTGGGTTGCTCATGTGCATGCGGAGCGGCGAAACTGCATTCGCAGCGCGAGAACGTGGCAGTAGACTCCAAGAATCCCGCTGCCTATTTGCGCGTTTCCGTCCCAGCAAAACTTTGTGAGGAGTGATTTCGATGCGAATTCTGCTCAGTTGCGCTTCGGCAGGCTGGCTGGGGTTGGTTCTCTTGTTCTGCGGCCAGCCGGCATTCGCGCTGAGCTACGTAATGATGACTGACGAAGACCTTTTTGATCAGGCTGCGGGCGTCATCAGGGCCAAGGTTCTGCGCGAGCTGCCTGCCAACGACGGCGACTCGCAGACACGCTATGTCCTGCATGTGGATTCGATACTGGCCGGCAACTTTTTGCCGAATAAGCAGGTACTTAGCCTGCCTGGAACCTTTACCGCGCCGACGACAAACGCGGTGATTCCTGGCATTCCAAGAATTGTCGAGGGCAGCACCATCGTCTTGTTTTACGGGCGCGCCGCAAATGGCGAGTTGAGGGCGCTGCATCTCTCCCTTGGACTGTTTGGACTGGAGGCCTCTGCTGACGGCGGTCAATACGTGCGTTCCATGGAGCGCAATGCAGACACTGAGGTAGAAATTATCAACCAGCGCTTCCACCGTCGGCGGGATGCCCAAGCTTTTGAGCGTTGGCTCGCTGATCGTGGTCGGGGCGAAGTACGTGATGTCGACTATTTGTTGGACGAAACAAAGCAGACCTCTGCATCGAAGTTCACTTTCACTGTGTTTCAGTTTCCACAACCCGGCCCGGGCCGTTGGTTCCAATTCGATAGCAACCAGACCATGCCGTGGACCGCGCATCCGGGCGGCCAAGACAATACTTCTTTAAATGAGTTCACAGCTGTGCAAAACGCACTGGCAGGCTGGACCAATGACCCAGGAAGCCGGATTCTCCTCAGCTACTCTGGAACTCTCAACTT
Organism: Lysobacterales bacterium; assembly: GCA_038215505.1. GTDB lineage: Bacteria > Pseudomonadota > Gammaproteobacteria > Xanthomonadales > Xanthomonadaceae > JANNWF01. Next base: position 1,197 of record JBBQQV010000067.1, on the reverse strand, counting down.
CTCAGGCAATCAGGCGGCGAACTCTTTCTGCGGGACCGGAGGTGCGCCTGCGTGTTTTTCGGGGCACGTGCTTTGGAACGATCCCAATGGCGTCGTCAACGGGTCCTACGACTGTGGCACGGGTGGGACGCTTGCCATTGGTGGCTCCTACGTAACCTCCAACGGCCAGACGTTTGGCGGCCAGACGTGGTATCCGCGGCTGGAAGGATTCGTGATCGTCAACAACGGGGCGGGTTGTTTTCTCGATGGGTCGGGCGGGGCCGATGGCGCTGAACTGCTCACACATGAAATTGGCCATTCGCTGGCTTTCGGTCACGCTTGTGGTGACGGCCTCAGTCCAACTTGTGGCTCGAATGCCACACTCAATGCCGCCATCATGCGAGCCTTTGTTCACGGTGGCGGTCGCGGGGCAACACTCGGCATCGACGATCAAGCGGGCGCCGCAATTGCCTATCCGAACCCCGCGGGCAGCAACATCGGCCCGCAGTTCGCCGCTTTGAGCCCAGCCAACAACAGCAGCACGCCGATGGGTGGGGGCACCATTGGTACTCAGCTCACTCGCAACATTACCTACACGGTGAGCGGTGGATCGGGCAGTGGCACCACGCAGCTGACCTGCTCGGTGGGCTCGGGCACGGTAAGTGTGGTGTCGGGTTCGCCGCAAACGGTGGGCGTGGGTGGTAGCGCGAACGCGGTCGTTGTGCGATTCACGTTGGGTGCTGTCGCGCAGTCCGGCGTGGTCAACTGCGCTGCGGTGCGTCAAGGCGCGGCGACGAACAATTTCAGCTACACGTTCACTGCGAATGCTGGGACGGTGATTCCTGCCAGTCGGGTGTTTTGTAGCGGGTTTGAAAGTGGTGAAGTGACGGGGTGTGTGAATTAGTTGGTGTGAATTAGTCAGTGGGTTGGGTAGGGCATCGCGGCTACCGCCGCTCCCACAGGCGCAAGTTTGCGGCGCGACCGCTGCTGTGGGAGTGGCGGCAGCCGCGAACTAGTCAGGCATACATTGAACAAGAGCAGCCGCGCGGGAGCGCGGCCCTCCAAGAGGGCGCTGCTCCTGCGGCGCCGCTCTTGTGGGAGCGGCTCCAGGAGGGCGCTGCGCCTGCGGCGCCGCTCTTTTGGGAGCGGCCACAGCAGCGATGGGCAAGCGGTATGTCGGGCTCTGCCTAGCCCTAACTGCCCTATCTGCCCTAATTA
>JBBQQV010000066.1:0-10120 GCA_038215505.1 Lysobacterales bacterium | reverse complement strand
CCCTACATCCGCGAGCACAGGCACAAGCGGGTTCGGGGCTAGGCCTTAAGCGGCCAGTGCGTAGACGTCGTCGTTGGCGTCTAAAAGTTTGCTGCTGGATTTACGAGGAAAGCGGCCCCCTCGGCATGCTCCGGTCGACATCGCAACCCCCGTCGAAGCCAGGACACCCCCGGTTCTAACGGTCGCTTTAACGACTTTGCGAGGGGAATGATGCGGGCGCGAAGCGATTGGCACAAGCGCGGTGAGTCGGGCGCATTCAGATTGGGGGGCAACCACTGCGGGTGACCCGGCGGATTCTTGATTGAGTTGGGTCTAGCCGCGACCTCCGGACAGGTTGCTAGCTCGTGGAGGGACGCGCTCCCGCGCGGCTACTTTTGGTCCAGGTCGAAGAGCGGCGCCGCAGGAGCAGCGCCCTCCAAGCAGCACCCGCCAAGAGCCGTCTTTAAGCCTCGCGGTTGTGCTGGCGCATCGTGCGTTGCTTTTCGCGTGCCCAATCGCGGTCTTTGGCGCTGTCGCGCTTGTCGTGTTCCTGCTTGCCCTTGGCCAACGCAATTTCAAGTTTGACTTTGTTGCGCTTCCAATACAGCGCGGTAGGAATCAAGGTGTAGCCATCGCGTTCGACGCGGCCGATCAGGCGATCAATCTCGTGGCGATGCAGCAGCAGTTTGCGGGTGCGGCGGTCATCGGCGATGACATGGGTTGAGGCTGAGATCAACGGCGTGATCTGCGCGCCGAACAGAAACATTTCTGCGCCACGCACCACCGCATAAGCTTCGCCAATATTGGCGCGGCCGGCGCGAATCGCCTTCAATTCCCAGCCTTGCAGCGCCAGCCCTGCCTCGAAACGATCATCCAAGTGATAGTCATGTCGCGCGCGTCGGTTGAGCGCGATCGTGCCGCCGCCCTTGGTTTCGCTATCCTTTGCAGTCTTCTTGGCCATGCCGAAATCCGTTGCAGTGAATCGATTGTCGCCCATTGCTGCCGAATGCTGTGCGCTCATGCGCGCGAGGGCTGAGTGAGTCGGGTCGAGCGTTCAGCCTTGGTGCGCTGCAGCGCCAGGCAAATGTTCGCTCTGGTCAACGAAGTGGAGGGCTATCCACCAAGGTTTACGTGGTGCGCCGATGCGCAGGTGTTGGAGCGTAGTGGCAGCGCGATGTTGGCGCGACTCGACTTGCGTCTCGGCGCGTTGCGCGCCAGTTTCTCGACCCGCAACACGTGGATTGAGAATCAGCGTATCGAATTGGCATTGGTTGACGGGCCTTTTTCTGCGCTGCACGGGAGTTGGCAATTTGACGCGCTGGCTGAGAACGCCTGCCGGGTCTCGCTGCGGCTGGAGTTTGATTTTGCCAGTCGCTTGGTGGGTGGTGCCTTGGCCAGCGGGTTTCGCGGACTGGCGGATCGGATGGTGGACGAATTTGTTGACACTGCGCGCCGTGAAGCCTTGGTCGATGGCTGAAACGATCCACGTTGAAGTGGCTTACGCATTGCCGGAACGGCAATGGCTCATCGCTTTGGAGGTTCCGCTGGGCTGCACGCTCGGCGAGGCAATCTCGCGCTCAAACATCACGGAGCTTGCCGGCAATCTGCAAATCGATTCGAAGCGAGTGGGCATCTTTTATCGCCCCTGCGATCTGCAAACGCTGCTACGCGATGGTGATCGAGTCGAAATCTATCGGCCGCTGACGAATGATCCGAAAGCGGCGCGACGGCTTCGCGCGGCCGGCTGATCCGGTCTGCAGATCAGGTCTGCCGATCAGGTGTGCTGATTCGGTCGGCGAAGGCGTTTAGCCGCGATTTTTCTTTTTCTTCTTGTCGTCGCGCGGAAGGTTGCCGTAGCGCGCCATTTCCTTCATCAGCGCTTCGTCGGCTTCTGGGAAATAGTCGCCTTCGATCTTTGCCAGCGTGTCGCCCTGAAAAGTCAGAACCAGCGCCTTGACCTCGGTGTCGCCACCGCGCTTGCGCACCGAGGCAACGTAGTTCCAACTGGAATTGTGGAAAGGGTCTTGCACCGACGGGCTGCCCAGCAGGGCGAACACCTGTCGCTTGCTCAAGCCCGGCTCAAGCTGCTCGACGGCCTTGGATTCAAGCAAGTTGCCTTGGTAGACGTCGACCTTGTACAGGACACCGCAGCCGCTGAGGCTGACACCGATGAGCAAGGCGAGACTTGGTTTTAGCATGCGAGAACAAAGGCCAGGACACGCCGGTCGGCGGGAGCGCGATGATACACTAGGCCCCCGATCCGGCCGAGTCGTCAGCAGGGTTCATTCAGTCGCGATTGGAGTAGCTGTGGAGTCTCAAGACCTGCGCAAAGCTGGCCTCAAGGTCACTCACCCGCGCATGCGCATCCTGGAAATCCTCGAGAGCTCGAGCCCGCGGCACATGACCGCCGAGGATATCTATCGTTTGTTGCTCGATCAGCAGGACGACATCGGGCTGGCCACGGTTTACCGCGTTTTGACCCAGTTCGAGTCAGCCGGTTTGGTGATGAAGCACAACTTCGAAGGCGGCCAAGCCGTATTTGAACTGGATCGCGGCAAACATCACGACCACATGGTCGATCTGGATTCCGGCAAGGTGATCGAGTTTGTCAGCGAAGACATCGAGCGACTGCAGCGCGAAATCGCCGACAAACACGGCTATGTGATTGAAGATCACAGCTTGGTGCTGTACGTGCGGCCGCGTCGCAAGGCACAGCCTTAGCTTCAATCAAGCTAGCTTCAATCAAGCTAGCTTCGATCAAGCTAGCCTCGATCAAGCTAGCTTCAATCAAGCTAGCCTCGATCAAGCATCTGCTGCGCGAGGGCGCGGGTGGCATCGGTGAGCGCAACGCCACCGAGCATGCGCGCAATTTCTTCAACTCGCTCGGTCACACTCAGCACTTCGATCTGACTCAACGTGTTGCCATCGCGCAGGGTCTTGCTGACCCGGTAGTGGCTGTGGCCAGAGGCCGCTACCTGCGGCAGATGGGTGACACATAGCACTTGGTGGTTCGCTGCCAGCTTACGCAACGTGTTGCCGACTACCTCGGCGACGCCTCCACCGATGCCGCTGTCGACTTCATCGAAAATCATGGTGGGTACCGCATCGGCACCCAGGGAAGCGACTTCAATCGCCAGACTAATCCGCGAAAGCTCGCCACCAGAGGCGACCTTGCGCAGCGATTTTGGCGGTTGGCCGGCGTTGGCGGAGACTAGAAATTCAATCCGTTCGGCGCCGCTTGGGTCGGGCTCAGGGTCGCGATTGGCGTTCAGGTCCACCCGCAGTTGCCCGCCTTCCATGCCGAGTTCATTCATCAGGGCAGAAACGCTGTTGCCCAAGCGGCTGGCCGCTTCGATTCGGCGTTGGCTCAAGCGCTGTGCGGCTTGCTGCCAGCTTTTCGCATGACGCGTGAGCTCGATTGCGAGGACTTCCCGCAGTTGATCGGCATTACGGAGCGCATCCAGCTCACTTGTCAGCGTGCTGCGAACGGATAACAAGCCTTCGATGGGCACGCGATGGCGTCGCCCCAGTTCGTGCAGCCGCGACAGGGTAGCGTCCAATTCGGCCAGTCGCGCCGGGTCCAGATCCAAGTCGTCGCGAATGCGCGCCAACTGCGAAGCCGTTTCGTCCAGTTGAATTTGCAGCGAGTCCAACGATTCCGCAAGCGCAGCCAGACGCGGCTCATGGCTGGCAAGTCGCTGCAGTTCATTGGCCGTCTGCGCCATGCTGGCACTCAAGCCTGCGCCCTCGTCGCCATTCAAACGCGCCAGAGCGAGAGTGCAGCCTTCCATCAGCACAGCGACATTGGATTGTCGGCGGTGCGCCGAGAGCAAGCCCGCGATGGATTCTTCATCCAAGGTTTCCGCCACGAGTCTGGCGAGTTGCCGTTCGCATTCGACAATCTTTGCCGGTACGTCATCACCTCCGGGCAGCGCATCCAAGCGTCGGCGCGTGGCTTGCCAGTCGCTGTAGGCGCTGGCGACTGCATCCAACTCAAGAACATGGCCGCCGAAACCGTCCAGCATGGCCAGTTGCTCGTTTCGCGAAAGCAGCGCTTGGTGCTCGTGTTGGCCGTGGATTTCCAGCAGGCACTGGCTGAGCTCGGTCAGTTGCCCAAGCGTCGCCGGGCGACCGTTGATCCACGCGCGCGAGCCACCATCGGCGCGAATGACCCGCCGCAATTGGCACTCATTGGAGGCGTCGCCCATGTAGTCGTTGCTCGCCAGCCAGTGCCCAGCATCAGGCGCATCGAGCAGTCCAAACGTGGCACTCAACTCGGCTCGATCCGCGCCGAAACGCACGCTGCCGGCATCCGCGCGACTGCCGCCAAGCAGCATCAAAGCGTCGACCAGCAACGACTTGCCAGCGCCGGTTTCGCCGGAAATCACGGTCATGCCGGCACCCAGTTCGAACTCCACCTGGGCGGCGATAGCGAAATCCTTGAGAAACAGACTGTGCAACATAGGCGTAAAAGAAGGCCACAGAAGGCGCGCGGACGGTAGCACGGGGCAACGGGCGCGCCAACGCTGTCGCGGACTTTAGGTGGCGTGGGCTTGCCAAGCCGCGCCAGAAGACATATCTATCAGCTAAGCGACCGGCGACCTCGAATGAAGAACGCCCAAGCCGCCAAGACCGATAGCAACTGCAGTGTGCTTGCTAACTCCTCCCCAACCCTTCCCCAGCATCGGGGAGGGAGTAAAGGCACGAACTTGATCGACTTTCACGCTAGCTCTTGGGGGAATAGGTTGTGACCGTGCATCCCGTGCTCGACCCGCGCTCCCGCAGTCTGCTGCGCGCCATGATCGCCCAATACATTCGCGATGGCGCGCCCGTGGGCTCGCGTACCTTGGCAAAGTACGCGGGGTTGGATGTCAGTCCGGCGACGATTCGCAACGTGATGGCGGATCTCGAGGAGATCGGGCTGGTCGCAACCCCGCACACCTCGGCAGGTCGCATTCCCACGTCGCAGGGCTATCGCCTGTTTGTTGACAGCCTGTTGCAAGTCACGCCGCCCGATCAGGGCGAACTGGAGCAAATGCGCGCCCGCCTGCCGGTCGGCCAAGGCACCCAACAACTGCTGAGCAGCGCCAGTGAAATGCTCTCGGCGATGACCCATTTTGTCGGTTTGGTGACTGTCCCGGGCCGCGAGCAGTTCGCTTTTCGGCACATCGATTTTGTGCCGCTGGATGGCAAGCGTGTGCTGGTGATCCTGGTGTTCACTGACAACGAAGTGCAAAACCGCATCATCGAGGCACCACGCGGCTATTCGGTGAGCGAACTTGAGCAGGCAGCCAACTATCTGAATGCGCACTTCGCCGGACGCCACCTTCGCGAAATTCGCGCTGAGCTGATGCGCGACCTGCGCGCCGCACGCAGCGCGATGGAAAGCGCGCTGACGGTGGCGGTGGAGCTGTCGGAAGGTGCCTTCGGCGAGCAGCGTGGCGTGCCGGAAAGCATGCTGGTGTCAGGACAAACGCGGCTGATGGGCGTGCAGGATCTATCGGATATGGATCGCCTTCGCGAACTGTTTGAGGCCTTCGCGCGCAAACGCGAGTTGGTGCAACTGATGGAACGCTGTATCCATGCCAAGGGCGTGCGCCTGTTCATTGGCGAGGAGTCGGGCATGGCGCCATTGGGTCAATGCAGCGTGGTGACCGCACCTTACGGCGCAGAAGGCCAGGTGCTTGGCGTACTTGGCGTCATCGGACCCACACGTATGGACTATGACCGGGTGATTCCGCTGGTACAGGCGACGGCCAACGCCTTGGGAGCTGCGATCGGCCGCAGTTGAAGGGCCGCTCGGCGGTGATGGGGCGGTGGTGACCAGCGCGCAAGCGCCGCCGCTTGAAATGCTGAATGCTTTCCCCAATGTCTCGGGCAGCCTCAGGAAAGGCTGACCGATCACGTCGGTTGTGGGCCTAACTTGAGAACGGGATTTAATAACGGAATTTGCATGCAAACGAACGACTGGTCGTCATCCGAAGCTGAAGCCGTGGCCACAGAAGCCATCGATACCCTCGAGGCCGCCAAGGCGCGCATTGATGAATTGCAGGCGGCCTTGGTCGCGCAGCGCGAGGAGCAGCTTCGCGAGCGTGCAGAGCTCGACAATCAACGCAAACGTATGGCGCGCGAGCTGGAACAGGCGCGCAAGTTTGCCAACGAGCGTGTTCTGGGCGATTTGTTGCCGGTGCTTGACGCACTCGAGCGCGGCTTGGATGCGGCCATTGTTGATCCGTTGAGAATGCGCGAGGGCAGCGAGTTGACTCTGCGGCAACTGGCCAAAGTGGTCGACGACCACGGCCTGCAGGTGGTCGACCCGATCGGTCAAATCTTTGATCCTGAAAGGCACCAAGCCATGAGTCTGGTCGAAGCGCCGGGCAAGCCCGCAGCCAGCGTGGTGATGGTGATGCAGAAAGGCTATCTGTTGAATGGCCGTCTGCTGCGCCCAGCGCTGGTCGCCGTCACCAAGAGTTGATCGTTCGCCACCTTCGCGGGCGCGTGCCGCTGCACTGCAGGAGTTGGCTGGCGGTACTTGGTTTTCGGGGCTTGGTTCTCGGGGCTTGGCTCTCGGGCCTTGGCTCTCGGGCCTTGAATCAACGCCAGCCACCCTCACATACCCATCATTCGCGGCGTCTGCCGCAGGACTTTCGGAGAAACACCATGGGCAAGATCATTGGTATCGACTTAGGCACCACCAATTCCTGCGTTGCAGTGATGGAAGGTGGCCAAGTCAAAGTTATTGAAAACGCGGAAGGCGATCGCACCACGCCTTCGATCGTCGCGTTTACCAAGGACGGTGAGACCATCGTCGGCGCATCGGCCAAACGGCAAGCGGTCACCAACCCGCGCAATACGTTTTATGCAGTAAAGCGCCTGATCGGACGCAAGTTCACCGATGCGGAAGTAAAGAAAGATCTGGACCTGGTGCCTTACTCGATCATCGGCCATGAGAATGGCGATGCGTGGGTGGCTACGTCTGATGGCAAGCGCATGGCGCCGCCGCAGATTTCGGCCGAAGTGCTGGGCAAGATGAAAAAGACCGCCGAAGCCTACTTGGGCGAAGAAGTGACCGAAGCCGTCATCACGGTGCCGGCCTATTTCAACGACAGCCAGCGCCAAGCCACGAAAGATGCCGGCCGCATTGCCGGTCTCGACGTCAAGCGAATCATCAACGAGCCGACCGCAGCTGCCTTGGCCTATGGCATGGACAAGAAGGGCGGCGACCGCAAGATCGCCGTTTACGACCTGGGTGGCGGTACATTCGACGTGTCGATCATCGAAATCGCCGAAGTGGATGGCGAGAAGCAGTTCGAAGTGTTGGCGACCAATGGCGATACCTTCCGGGGGGGCGAAGATTTCGATAAACGGGTCATTGATTTCTTGGTCGAAGAGTTCAAGAAAGAGCAGGGCATCGATCTGAAAAACGATCCACTGGCGTTGCAGCGTCTAAAGGACGCCGGCGAGCGCGCCAAAATCGAGCTGTCCAGTGCTCAGCACACGGACGTCAACCTGCCGTACATCACGGCAGATGCTTCGGGTGCGAAGCATTTGGCGGTCAAGCTGACGCGCGCCAAGTTGGAGTCGCTGGTTGAGGACCTGGTCAAGCGCACCATCGAGCCCTGCAAGACGGCGTTGAATGACGCTGGGCTGAAAATTTCCGACATTCAGGAAGTCATCCTGGTCGGCGGACAAACCCGCATGCCGCGCGTGCAAGCGGCGGTGACCGAGTTCTTTGGCAAGGAGCCAAAGAAGGACGTCAATCCGGATGAGGCCGTTGCCGTGGGTGCAGCCATTCAGGGCGGTGTGTTGGCGGGTACGGTCAAGGACGTGTTGCTGCTGGATGTGACTCCACTGTCGCTCGGCATCGAGACGATGGGTGGCGTGATGACCAAGCTGATTGAGAAGAACACCACCATCCCGACCAAGGCGGGGCAGGTATTTTCTACGGCCGAGGACAATCAGACCGCGGTCACCGTGCACGTGTTGCAGGGTGAGCGTGATCAGGCGCGCTACAACAAGTCGTTGGCCAAGTTTGATCTGGCCGGCATCGATTCAGCGCCGCGTGGCATGCCGCAGGTTGAGGTCAGCTTTGACATCGACGCCAACGGTATCCTGCATGTCTCGGCCAAGGACAAGAAGACCGGCAAGGAGCAGCGAATCGAAATCAAGGCGGGTTCGGGCTTGTCGGAAGACGAGATCAACCGGATGGTGGCGGATGCCGAGACTCATCGCGAGGAAGACAAGCAGTTCCAGGTGCTGGTTGCCGCGCGCAACAAAGCGGATGCGCTGATCCATGCCACCCGCAGTGCGATGAAGGACGCCGGCGGCAAGCTGCCTGGCGATCAGATCGGACGCATCGAAGGCGCGCTAGCCGAGCTTGAAGTCGCGATGAAGGGCGATGAACTGGGTCAGATTGAAGGCAAGACCCGCGCATTGGAGCAAGCCGCCGCCTCGCTGCAGGCCGCCGCCGCCGCAGGATTCAGTGGCGGTGCCGGTGCGGCTGGCAATGAGGCCGGCAAGCCGGATGACGTGGTGGATGCAGAGTTCACCGAGGTCAAGGACGACAAGAAGGCGTGATCTGTTGATCGGGATTCGGGATTCGGGATTCGCAAAAGCGGATCCCGAGTGCCGATCAGTCAAGTCGCCAAAGCGAATCCAGAATCCCGACTGATCAACGCATCCGTTCGACGTCGCCCCACGTTTCACGCTTCTAACGCATCCCGAATCTTGAATCCCGGCACCAATGAAACGCGACTACTACGAAGTGCTGGGCGTCTCGCGCACGGCGACCGATGATGAACTGAAGAAATCGTATCGCCGGTTGGCGATGAAGCACCATCCGGATCGCAATCCAGACAACAAGGCTGCCGAGGAGCATTTCAAGGAGGCCAAGCAGGCCTACGAAGTGCTGGCCGATGCGTCCAAGCGAAAGATGTATGACCAGCATGGTCATGCGGCGTTTGAAGGCGGCGGTGGAGGCCGCGGCGGTGCCGGATTTTCTGACGTCGGCGACATTTTCGGCGACATTTTCGGCGACATCTTTGGTGGTGGCGGCGGTGCGCGTGGTCGCGGTCCGCGCCGTGGTTCCGACTTGCGCTATGTGCTCGAGCTCGACCTCGAAGAAGCCGTATTCGGCGTCGAGAAACAGATTGTCGTTGCCACCTTAGCCGAATGCGATCCGTGCAAAGGCACTGGCTCGGAAGATGGCAAGGTCGAGACCTGCAGTACCTGCCGTGGCCAGGGTCGCGTGCGCATGCAACAGGGCATTTTTTCGGTCCAGCAGGCTTGCCCGAATTGCGGAGGCACCGGCAAGACAATCAGCAAGCCCTGCCGAATCTGTCGCGGGCGCGGTCGCGCTGAAAAAGAGAAGACCTTGGCGGTGAAGATTCCCGCCGGTGTCGATACCGGTGATCGCATTCGCCTGAGTGGCGAAGGTGAAGCCGGCCCGCAAGGTTCAAGCGCTGGCGACCTGTACGTTGAAGTCAGCGTGCGCGAGCACGAGCTGTTCCAGCGCGATGGCGATGATCTCTATTGCGAAGTGCCGATCCGTTTCTCCCAGGCAGCCTTGGGTGCTGAGCTGCGGGTGCCAACCTTGGATGGCGAGGCGCAGGTCAAGGTGCCGGCAGAAACGCAGACGGGCAAGATTTTTCGGTTGCGCGGCAAGGGCGTGAAATCGGTGCGCAGCCAAGCGGCTGGCGACCTGATGTGCAAGGTCGTTGTCGAAACGCCAGTGCGGCTGACCCGCGAACAGCGCGAGTTGCTGGAGACGTTCGAAGCCACGTTTGAAGGCGAGGGCGCAGAACATTCGCCGCGCACCACGTCCTGGCTGGATGGGGTCAAGACGTTTTGGGAAAAGATGACGACCTGATTACCGCCAACTTGGCCAAACCGGCTGCTCGCGACGCCATTGCGATGTGGCAGCATTCGGTTTGCCCCGTCTGGGGGCGCAGATCGGGGTCAGCCAGTGACGCAAACAGTCGCAGTACCCACTTGGACTAAGGTTCCGCACGCAGGCTATTACATCAACTCGGTGGCGACGTCGGCGGACGGCGGCGTCGTCGTTGCCGGCACGTTTTTTCATAGCTACGGTGGCTCCCCGGCGACGCCGGAGGCAGTTGATCCATCGCAAAAGATCGCCGTG
>JBBQQV010000065.1:0-10294 GCA_038215505.1 Lysobacterales bacterium | reverse complement strand
TAAAGGTCACGCCTGAAACGAGTGATGCCGAGCTTTCGCCAAACATCCGATTCGAGAAGCGAGAATCTTTGGGAGCGGCGGAAGCCGCGAGAGAGCCCTGCGCAAAGGCAACGCATTCGTGGCTTCCGCCGCTCCCAAAGGTCTGCAATCACCCGCCGTCAACAAACCTTCACATCACTGACATACCAGCGCGACTGAAGGCCTGCAATCTACGTTCCCGGGTGTCCACCGGGGAGCACACGTATGAGCACCAGCGGCCGCAACACATTTGGATTTCGCACGGTTTTTATTTCGGACGTCCATCTCGGCACGCCCGATTGCCGCGCCGACTATCTGCTCGATTTCCTCCAGCGCACGCGTTGCGAAACGCTATATCTGGTCGGCGACATCATCGATCTGGAAGCGCTGGCCAAACGCAGCTATTGGCCGCCCAGCCACACCGCCGTGTTGGCTGAGCTGATCGCGATTGCCGCCCGCGGCACCCGTGTCGTTTACATCCCCGGCAATCACGATGCGCCGCTGCGCGGGCTGGTCGGGCAAAGCTTGGCCGGCATTGAAGTGCGCTTTTACGCCGAACATGTCGGCGCCGACGGTCGCCGTTATCGAGTCAGCCACGGCGATGAGTTTGACGCCGCCCATGTCGGCAAGCGCTGGCTGACATGGGTCGGCGAGCGCGGCCATCGCTTGCTGCTGATGCTCAATCGCAATTTGAATGGGCTGCGCCGGCGTTTGCAGCTGCCTTACCTGCCGCTGTCGATCATCACCAAGTCGCGGCTCAGCGGTGCCTTGCACTACATCCGCGGCTACGAGGCAGCGGTCGCCGCTGCGGCCCGAGAGGGCGGCTTTGATGGCCACATCTGCGGCCATATTCATTTTGGTGGGGTGCGCCAGATTGGCGGTGTGCTGTACTTGAACGATGGCGACTGGGTCGAGCATTGCACTGCACTTACCGAAGACGCCTGCGGCGCGATGGAACTGCTGCACTGGTGCGAACACAGCACTCGCCTTGCCCGCGCCTCCTGCGAGTTGCTGTTGCCCTCGTCGGTGAACGCACTGGCGTTTGCTTCGCTGCTGCCTGTTGATCTCAGCGCACTCCGGCCGGCAGCTTGAGTACGCAAACGCGCTCTGCAACCGCGACTCTCGGCAACCACCCACTGCCAACTCGAGTAAACAACATGGTCACGGCGCAATCCGCCGAATCCATGGCCGTGGTGGCAATCGAAAAGGTCTTGGCTTAGCCTCTTCGTGAATGCAGAGGACGGAGGTGGCCGGTGACGTCGCATCGCAGTCGGAAGGGAATGGTTGGGCTGGTCGGCGTCGGGCTGCTTGCACTAGCCGCTGATGCCTCGTCGCAAGTGGTTTTCCCAGTGACGTTTGCGCCATCGGCGGCTGGGTTTACCATGAATGAGCGCGCGCAACTGACTTCGCACTTCCAGGCAGCGGGTCAGCGCTGGGTTGGCCTGTTGGGAATCAGCGCCGCTCGCAGTATCGAGATCCAAATCGAGGTCAACAACGCCATTTCGACCTTCGGGGGCGCCAGCTTTACGTCGGTATTCGTGGGCGTCGAGCAAGCGCGCAACACGTTCGAGCAAGGCGCTGCCGCCGAACTGAGAACTGGCACTGATCCCAACAGCAACACGCCGGACATACGCATCATCGTCAGTGAGCCCTACCTGCGCGGCGAGCTGTGGTTCGATCCCAATCCCGTCGCGCGCACCGCTCCGGTGCCAGAAAACCTCACCGATGCGATGAGCGTCGCATTGCACGAACTCGGACACGCGCTGGGCTACAACGGGTTTGCCAATGGTGCGGGTGTGCCACCAACGACTTTCTGGTCAACCTTTGATCGTTGGATGCAGCCCGGTTCGCCCACCTTGTTCAACGGTCCCGTGGTGTTGCAGGTGTGGGGCAGCCCGCCCGACTTGACCACCAACAACATCAATCATTGGAGCAATCAGCCAATTCCGCCGCCCATTTCACCTCGGCTCGCTCACGATCAATTTACTGCGGTCGTTTGGGAAAACGGGGTACCCGTGCCACTGATCCGTTGCCACGGGCCGATCTCGGCCGATGCACCCAAATCACCTCGATCAAGCAATGCACCTGCATCCAGCAAAGGCACGCCGCCGCCAGGCCTGCTCTCGGAATTGATGAATGGCATCGTTTTCTATCGCGGCCACCGCTACAACATCTCTGCACTCGACCTCGCCCTAATGGCCGATGTTGGCCTGCCGCCACTGGGCAACGCCACGTTGATCTTCCGTAACGGCTTTGAGCCCCAGTAACAACAACGCTCCGCGACGATGCGCAGCAAGGACCATCGACGGCGATACGGTGCAGGGCATCGGATCAGATTACGACCAATTGGAATGCGGCTGTCCGCTTGGGAATTCGCAGGCCGATTTGGACGTATGGACTTGCGACCCGTTCAGGGCGCGATGTCGGAGGCCAGTGCTTCCCGATTCCAAGCAGATCGTCAAATACCGGAACCACGGCGGCATCGTCGATCTGTGCCAGCCAGAACAAGGCTTCCTTGCGCAGTTCGCGGGACTCGCTCTTCTGCTCGACCAGGCCGCGCAGAATGGGCACGGTGTGCTCGGCGGGGAGCTGCGAAATCGCGAACACCGCCTTGCGTCGTACGGCTTGATCTGGATCGTTGCGCAGCGCTTGCTGCAATATCGCTTCGGCCTGCGGATCGGACGTCTGCGCCAGCCAGAACAGTGCCTCGCTGCGGGTACCGGCGTGCAAATGGTCGGTCGCGATCGCGCGCAAAGCCGGCTTTGCTGCGGGCACCGGGCTGACGCTGAGAGCGAACACCAGGCGGCCGGTTAGGTCCTTGCTGGCGCTATCGAGAAGGCGGCGTACTTGCTGGAAGCCGCTCTCAACGCGCGCCTGCGCCAGCCAGAATACGGCGTCATCGCGCACGCCTTTGCTGCCGCTGACGGCCATCCGCTCCAGCGCCTCGTCGGCTTGCGGGCCGGCGTGCAGTGCCAAGGCATGCAAGGCTTCGCTGCGCTCGCGACGCCCATCACCCTCGATGCGTTGGGCGAGTAGCTCGACGCTCGCTGCCGCTTCGATCTCACCGATATCACGCAGTTGCGCCGACCCGGCATCGACCGGGCACTGTTCGGCCACCGCCAGTATGCGGGCGAAGCCCTGCTCGCTGCGCTGCAGCAGTATCCGCAACGCCGAGCCGACAGCAGCCGCAGGCTGATCATCCGATGTGCCAAAACCGCCCGGTTTGTCCTGCAGGCGGCAGCCGTGTTTGCCGATCTGCCCGCCCTGCCATTGGAAGCAACAAGGCGGGCGCTGGCCGGCCTGCAAGGGAACGCGATACTCCAGCCAGTCGCCCTGAGGCAAGGTGTCGCGCTGATTCCGCAGCGATGGGGCACCCAGCGTGGAGGCTGCGAACAGAGTCAGACAACGTGGCAAAACCAGACGCACGAACAAGCGGCACATGGGGGAGATCTCCTTCAGGATTCGGTGGGACGTTCAGCGCTGCAGCGCGGCGTCGATCAATTCGATGGCGGCATCCGGATCGGCCACCGTGATGCTGTGCAGCTGCTGTCGACGCAGCTCGGGGTTGGTCTCTTTGCGGTACAGCTGCAGCATCGCGTCGATGGCATTGGCATTGGCATTGGCATTGGCGATCATCAAACCCTCGATTACCGCGCGCCGATACCTGTTCACTGGCATCCGGCCGGTACATCTCGACCAGCGCGGCCCCGGCTTGCTTGCTACCGCCGATGCCGATGCTGCGAATCGCCTCGACCTGCAGCTCGGGATCGGCCTCGCTGCGCGCCGCATCGATCAGCGCCTGATGGTCGCCAGCGATGCCGTAGGCGTGGAGTAATTGGCGGCGCTATTCGCGCGGGAGCTGCGGGCCGTAGAGAGCTTTCAGACGGGTGCCCTCGCCCATCGCAGCGAGGTTGTTCAAGGCGGTTATCCGCAGTTCGGGGTCGGTTTCGGATTCGAACGACGCCTGCACGAGATCACCGCGACCGCCGATCAGAAACGCCTCGATCACCGCACGCTTGACTGCGGCGTCCTGACGGCTCCGATACAACGGCAGCAGCCGGTCCAGCGATTCTTTGCGACCGCCGACGGCGATCATCCGCACCGCTTCCTGCTTGAGCTGCGGCGACCCGTTGCCGGCCAGAACGCCATCCAGCGCGGCATCAGCGGCGCCGGCATCCAGCTGGCTGAGCACGAACATGGCACGGCTCTTGACGTGGTCGCTGTGCTGGCCTGCCATCACTTTCTGCAGCAACGGCACGCTGCGCTCGCTGCCGCCCACCAACAAGGCGTCCAGCGCCATCAAGGCATCGGCGTCACGCTCTTCTACCGCGTCTTTGCCTGTGTTCGCGGGACCGGGTTCTCCCGGCTTGGCCTGCGCAAGCGCTGCGCTGTCATCCAGCCAAGCGCTGTTGGGGTGAGCCTGACGCAGGCGCGCGACTTGGCTCGCGGCTTCGCGGCCACGGCGGGCTTGGCTGAGCGCGTAGGCCTGCCAATAGATGGCTGCATCGGCAGGCTCGGTCTTGCTTGTCGACGGCTGCTGCTCCAGCGCCTTGAAGTGGCCGAGTGCGGCGTTCCAGTCGCGCGTGCCCAAGGCTTCATGACCCTGCCAGTAGAGCGCTCGCGAGGCTTCGGTAGCGGGGGCGGCTGTTTCGGCGGCTGATTCGGCGCCCAGTTCGGCAGAATCTGTCGCTTGCAGTTTTTGCACGATGTGTAGGCCAATAGCTCCCCGATTGGCCAAGAATCGGCCGCATGTTCTGATGGGCCACTGGAACCGCGCAGGCGGATTTGCAGCCCGGCCGACCTAAGTGCTACCAGCTGCTAGACTCGTGGCTTACCGCAACTTCCTCTACGGGGGCCAATGAGCAGCCCCGCAGACGCCGAGCTTGATCCGCCTTCACGGCCCATCCCGATCATCGCCAGCACGTGTGCAGAATGCCCACTGCGCGCACTCCCGCTGTTTCTGGATCACTCGGCTGAAGAGTTGCATCTGTTGCAGACACTCAAGCGCGGCAATGTGCGGCTCGGTGCCGATCAGACTCTGATTCACGAAGGACAGAACGACGCACCGTTGTACACACTGTTACGCGGCTGGGCGTTTCGCTACAAGACGCTGCGTGATGGCCGCCGGCAGATCTTGAGCTTTCTGCTCGCAGGTGACTTCATCGGCGTGCAGCAGAAGATGGGCGACGCAGCGGCGCACGGCATCGATACGCTTACCGATGCGGTGTTCTGTGTGTTTCAGCGCGACGCATTGTGGGAACTGCATCGACGCTCGCCGAGTATGGGTTTCAACATCACCTGGCTTACCGCTATCGAGGAATCACTGGTCGACGACACCCTGCTTTCGGTGGGAAGGCGAAGCGCTGAAGAGCGCATTGCCACCTTGCTGATTCTTTTGTACAAGCGGGCCGCCGCTCTGCAGGCAGATCATGGTGCTGATGGCGTGGCATTTCCACTCACCCAGCAGCACATCGCCGATGGTCTTGGCCTGTCGCTGGTGCACACCAACAAGACCTTGCGCAAGCTCGAGAAACGCGGCCTGCATTCCATCATTAATGGTCGCCTTTACTTGCGTGATGTACGCGCCTTGGCGCGACTTGCCGATCTGTACGGCGATGGTCTCCCGCCCAACCGCCCTCTAATCTGAACGGCCGACTCGCTTGGTGCGCGAGCGTATGTCTTTGTACACAGCCCTCGACGCGACTGCCGCTTAACTTGCGAGCCGTCGTGGAGCGCACCGGTCACGACCCTGCAGCCGCCGGCTGATTCCGGCGACACAGGTCGAGTGCAAGTGCCCCTGAGGTGCCCAGAGTGAGCAGTTCCTGCCGTCCGCTTAGCGTCAATCATCTACTGGCCGCGCTTTCCCCGAGCGACTTTGAGCGCCTGCTGCCACACATGGAATGGGTAACGCTGAGGGCGGGCGCCACGCTCCACCAGGCCGGCGAGCCGTTGCGTCACGTCTACTTCCCGGCAACCGCCGTGATCTCGCTGCTGGCATCGATGCGCGACGGTGCCGCCACCCAGGTCGCAGCTGTCGGCAACGAAGGCGTGGCCGGGGTATGCGCCTTCATGGGCGGCCGCGAGGCGCTATGCAGTGGCGTAGTGCTCAGCGCAGGCAGCGCTTGGCGCGTCGGCATTCATGCGGTTGTTGAGCTGGCGCGCTCATGCGAGAAGCTGATGCAAGCAGTGATGGGCTATATGCAGTTGCTGTTCACTCAGATCGCCCAGATCTCGGCCTGCAATCGCCACCACGCGATAGAGCAGCAGCTGTGTCGCTGGCTGCTGATTAACCTCGACGGGCTTGCCGGAACTGAGGTTCGGGCGACCCAAGAGCGCATCGCACTGCTGCTCGGCGTGCGTCGCGAGGGCGTCACCACGGGCGCAGGTCGATTGCAGAGTGCAGGACTGATTCGCTACGGCCGCGGTCGCATCTCGGTGATTGATCGCAAGGGACTGGAGCAGCGCAGCTGCGAGTGTTACTCAGTGATCCGCCAAGCCAAACAGCGTTTGCTCGAGAAGATGCCCGGCGGCACAAGCGCTGCTATCGTGCCACTTGCCCACAAAAGCGCGCGCAACGTTGAATTGGCGGCGTAACAGCCTGTCGGACACACCAACCACGCAGCCGAATTACACTAGGCAACTATTCGCCCAATCTTGTGGATACCTAATGTCGCTCTCTTCTCCCGTGCACCAACGCATCGAAACCCTGCTCGCCGCACACCCCGTTGTGTTGTTTATGAAGGGCACACCGGACGCGCCGCGCTGCGGCTTCTCGGCCAAGGCGGTCGGTATTCTGGGAGGCATGCTGGATCGGTATCACACGGTGGACGTGTTGGCCGATGCGGAAATTCGCGAAGGCATCAAGGTCTACGGCAGTTGGCCAACCGTTCCGCAGTTGTATGTGGGTGGCGAACTGGTTGGTGGCAGCGACATCATCGAGTCGATGCTGAATGCCGGTGAGTTGCACGGATTGTTCGGTTTGCCGGCACCGGACCGCACCCCGCCCACCATCACCATCACGCCGGCAGCAGCTGCAGCGATTCAGCGCGCATTGAGCGATGTGGAAGACGGCATCGGCTTGCATATGAGCGTCGATCCCCGCTTCAACGCGCAGTTCCAATTGAAGCCGATTGAAGGTGGCGAAGTGGTGGCTGAGGCGGCGGGCATCCGCATT
Organism: Lysobacterales bacterium; assembly: GCA_038215505.1. Taxonomy (GTDB): domain Bacteria; phylum Pseudomonadota; class Gammaproteobacteria; order Xanthomonadales; family Xanthomonadaceae; genus JANNWF01. Next base: position 3,102 of record JBBQQV010000065.1, on the reverse strand, counting down.
CATCTTGATCTCGCCAGCGCGCCGCGCGCGCAAGGCATCGAGATCGACTGGGTGGATGGTGTGCGCGGCAGTGGTTTGGCAATTCGCAATCCGAACGCTCCGCCAGCGGTGCAAGACCTCGATGTCGGCCGTCTGGGCGAACGGATTACCGCGGGCAGCATCACGGTGATCGATGTGCGTCCGGAGTCAGCGCGTTTGGCGTTGCCGTTTCCGTTGCCGCATGAAGTGCTGGACGAGGACAGCCACGACCGCCTGGCCAAGCTGCCAGCCAGCACGCCTTTGGCATTCCTTTGCGCGCGCGGAAACTCCAGCCGGCAGGCCGCCGAGCACTTTCGCGGGCATGGTTTTCGCGACGTCTATAACGTCGAAGGCGGCATGGAAGCGTGGCTAAATCGCTCGGCTTGACGCGTCCCCACGATCGTTGACCGAGCGACCGGTGAATGGCGGGTGACTTCCGCAAGGATTTGGATTAGTTTGCTTGTGTAGGGTGTTGATTCGGTCATGGATTTAACTCGCGCATGACCGCGAAACCGGCGCCCTGTTTGACGACTGGGAGGTCCGACCAATGCGATACCTGATTGTCGTTGCCATGCTGGCGACGCTAACGGCATGCGGCAGCAGCGCGGAAGACAATTCCGTCGCTGCCTGCGAACAAGCGCTCAAAGAAAAGGCGCAAGGCAAGACCTATTCGGTCAACCGGGCGCAGATGAAGGCAAGTGCGAAAAGCGCCGCCGCCGGCGAAGTCAGCATTGCTGGCGAAGTGGTGTTTGATGTGGGCCTACCGCGCGAAGCCAAGCAGCGCTTTGAGTGCACGACGCGCGTGGTCGAAGGCAAGGCTGAGCCTGACGTGATCAATTTTACGCTGGTTTGGTGAGTGGTCGCGATTGGTCATTGGTCATTGGTCGTTGGTGATTGGTAATCCGGCGCGTCGCGCTGTCGTCTAACCAATCGCGCGCCGTCAAAACAGCGGAGCAAGCTGCGCTCTACGAAAGCTGGGCGATAGCTCGCTCGGCGAATCCTGAGTTGTTGCTCCCCTGCCCTCGCGCACAGCGTTCTCCCGCTGCGCGGCCCCGGCCCCAAAAAAGCATCAATCATCAAACCGCAGATGTTTCACCGACTTGCCGTTGCGACGGATCAGTTTCAGTGCTTCGATGCCGATGGTGATGTGCGACTCGACAAAGTTGTCAGTGATCTTGCGATCACTCGCTTCGGTTTTGATGCCTTCCGGCACCATGGGTTGGTCGGACACCAGCAGCAGCGCGCCTGACGGAATACTGTTGGCGAAGCCGGCGGAAAAAATAGTGGCGGTTTCCATATCGATCGCCATGCAGCGGGTCCGTCGCAAATAGTCTTTGAAGTCTTCGTCGTGCTCCCAGACGCGGCGGTTGGTGGTGTAGACGGTGCCGGTCCAGTAGTCGTGCTCAAGATCGCGAATCATCGTCGACACCGCGCGTTGCAGCGAGAACGCCGGTAACGCCGGCACTTCCGGCATCAAGTAATCGTTGGATGTGCCCTCGCCGCGAACCGCCGCAATCGGCAATACCAGGTCGCCGAGTTGATTCTTGCGCTTCAAGCCGCCGCACTTGCCAAGAAACAGCACCGCTTCAGGCGGCAAGGCCGAAAGCAGATCCATCATCGTGGCGGCGTTGGCGCTGCCCATGCCGAAGTTGATCATGCTGATGCCATCGATCGTGGCACTTGGCATCGGCCGGTCACGGCCGACGATGGGCGCACCGGTGAGCTTGGCAAATGTGTCCAGGTAGCCGCCAAAGTTGGTCAGCAAAATGTGCTTACCGAAGTCTTCCAAAGCTACTCCGGTGTATCGCGGCAGCCAGTTGCTGACGATTTCCTGTTTGCTCTTCATTGACCCGCGCTCGCTGCTCGTGAATGCCTAAGTGTAAGGGTGGTCAGGCCCGTGGGCCGCGCAATTGAAAGGCTTCGATGCGAATGCCCGAAATCGTGAGGTCAAGCGGGTCCAACGCAAACGCAAACTCTTCAGGCAGATGCTCGGCCGCACTGCGAGTGAGCAGCACCTCGCCGGGCTTGGCGATGTCCTCTCCCAGCTTGCACGCGCGGATCACCGCGTCGCCGAAAAAGTCCTGCCCGTCAATCAGCAGGATAGAACCAAAATCGATGCCACAGCCAATACGAATATCCAACTCGTCAGGGGTATTCACGTTGGCTGCAGTTAGCGCCGCATTCAGCGCTTGCGCCGCTTGCAAGGCCGACTGCACATCGGCAAATACCGCAAATCCATTGTCGGCTTCGAACTTGATGATCGCCCCGCCATGGGCTTGCACGATGGGCGCAGCAGTCAATTGCATGCGCCGTACCATCGACAGGTAATGGACGATGCCATAGCGACTGCACAAGGACGAGAACCCGGACATGTCAAATACCAGAACCGCTTGTTTGGCACCGAAGTCAGCCCATAGCTGAGCTTCGATGGCTTGGCGCAGCTCGGCGACAGGCTGTTGCGAGTACTTCAGTAGCAGGCTCTGGAAGATTTCGTGGGCATCAGATTGCATCGCAAGACTCCCTCAACGCGCGATCAAGCATTTGTACAAAATCAGTTTGCACCCGTGGGAGCGGCGGCAGCCGCGATTGTCTCGCCCAGCGGCAACGCGTTCGCGGCTGCCGCCACTCCCACAGGTGAAACGCATCCGTCGGCCGACCTTGTGGAAGCAGGCTTTCCCGATTGTCCGCCGTCATCGGCAAAGCTGGCAACGCGTCGGCGCTGGATTCGCTCGCTACGACGAGCAATCTTTTACCTTGCACGCGCAATCGCCTAGTCTTCGCCCTCCGCACTTGCGAGCCACGCCATGTCGAAGCGTCCCTTGATCCTTGCTCTCACTCTGTCCTTGCTGGTGCCGCAGGCGTGGGCAGCCAAGGCAGACGCCGACAAGCCGCCTGAGTGGAAGGTCGAATCCAGCCTGGCGGTTGAAAAAACCATCCGCTTTAGTACCAGCGAAGGCACCTGGATGAATCTGGATGTCTCGGCCGATGGCAAGACCATCGTTTTCGACATGCTGGGCGATCTGTATTTGCTGCCGATCAAGGGCGGCAAGGCACGCAATCTGACCAGCGGACGCGCGTTCGACG
>JBBQQV010000064.1:0-10392 GCA_038215505.1 Lysobacterales bacterium | reverse complement strand
ACTGCTTTTGGCCGTGCTGTCATCGTTGCGGGATCGACCCATCGCCGCTGGCACCATTGCATTTGCCGAAGTCGGTTTGGCTGGCGAGCTGCGGCCGGTGCCAAATGGTGAAGAGCGCCTGAAGGAAGCCGCGACGCATGGCTTCACGCGCGCCATCGTGGCCCAAGCCAATGCACCGAAAACGCAAAAATTCAAGGGCTTGGAAGTGATCGGAGTAGCCCGATTGGCCGATGCAATGCAGGCGATCTGAGTTCGCTAATTGGCTCATTGATCGAGCATTGGCTCACTGGCCGAGCATCGCAAGCTCGCGATTGAGCGCACTCGTGCTACCCAGATTCAGCTCGATCATGCGTTTGAGCTCAGTGAAGCTGTCCAGATCGACCTTGTGACAGGCAAAAGCGAGATCGCGCTCACCGGCACGTACCAGCTTCACACCCATCGCAATGATCGGGCCATTCTCCAGTCGCAGATCCAGCCTGAACAGCTTGCCCGCTTCGCCAACGAATCCTTCGGGCCGGGTCACCATTGCACCGCGCAGTGACACGTCGATCAAGCCGGTGGTCCACATGGCGGTTCCCGAATAAACGCGCACGCTGGCCACCATCGAGAACCGGTGGTGACGGCGTCGCTCGCGCGAATCGGCGCTGTCGGGGCTGTCGGGGCTCATGGATTGCCGCGCATCAAGACCAGCTCTAGGACAAACTTGCTGCCGAAAAATGCAAGCAACAACAAGCCCATCGCCGCCAGGGTCATACGCACCGCGCGGCCACCGCGCCATCCGTAGCGGGCGCGCCCAACCAACAGTGCGCCGAACACCAGCCAAGACAGCACGCTTAGCACCGTCTTGTGCATCAAGTGTTGTGCGAGCAGGTTGTCGACAAACAAAGCGCCGGTCAGCAAAGCTGTACTCAGCAAGCCGAAGCCAACCGCAATCGTCCGGAACAGCAGTGTTTCGAGCTCGGTCAGCGGCGGCAACCAACGCAGCAACGGGGCGTCCAACTGGCGGCGGCGCAGCGCACTCTCCTGCAGCATCAACATTACCGCCAGCAAGGCTGCTACCGCCAACGTGGCAAACGCCAGCAACGCCAGCAATGCGTGCAATTGCAAGCGCCAGTCCAGTGCTTGCGCAGGGCCACTGCCTTGCAGCGCGTATACCCCGGCGCAGGCGGCGGCGAGTGGATAGACCACGCCGCCAAGCGCATCGAATCGTCGGTTCGATGCGACTGCGGTGCTGAGCAGTGCCATTCCCAACAGAACCAATGAAAGTGCAGCAAAAAAACGCAGGTCGACGCCCCCGACCGACTGCCAAGCGTCTATGTGTATGCCGAGGTGGGTGAGTGCAGCAAGACCGCCCAGCAGCAACGCCAGTTGGTAGCGGGAAGTGCCCGGAGCACCACCACTTGCAATCGAGGCGCGGCTGAGCTGCCAAGAGGCAATCAGGTAAAGGCCGATAGCAATGCTGGCGAAGGCAATCATCGGCCGGAGTGTCGCATACCACGCGAGCGCGGCGAACAAGGGCAGCTGAGCCGCTGCGTTATACTCCGCGACCCTTTGCAGCCTAGATTTAGCCGCATGTTCGAGTCACTTAGCCAACGTCTTTCCACCACCGTCAATCGTCTGCGCGGAAGGGGGCGGCTGAGCGAGGAGAACATTCGCGACGCATTGCGCGAAGTGCGCGTCGCCCTGTTGGAAGCCGATGTCGCCCTGCCCGTGGTGCAAGCGCTGATCGAACGCATCAAGATTCGCGCCGTCGGCCAGGAAGTGCTGAAGAGCCTGACGCCCGGGCAATCGCTCATCAAGGTAGTTCGCGACGAACTGACCACCCTGATGGGCTCGGCAGCCAATGACCTCAACCTCAATGTGCCCGCGCCCGCAGTGATTCTGATGGCGGGTCTGCAAGGTGCAGGTAAGACCACCACGGTGGGCAAGCTGGCCAAGTTGCTGCGTGAGCGGCGCAAAAAGAAGGTCATGGTGGTCAGCTGCGATGTTTATCGTCCCGCCGCCATAGCGCAGTTGGAAACGGTCGCCAACCAGGTCGGCGCGCTGTTTCACCCTAGCAGTGCAGACCAGAATCCGGTTGACATCGCGCGTGCCGCAATCGATGCGGCGCGCAAGAATTTTGTGGACGTGCTGTTGGTCGATACCGCTGGCCGCTTGGCAATCGATGCCGCGATGATGGCGGAGATTCAAGCGCTGCACAGCGCGATCAATCCGGTGGAAACCCTGTTTGTTGTCGATGCGATGAGCGGTCAGGATGCCGCCATCACCGCCCGTGCCTTCTCCGATGCATTGCCACTTACCGGCGTCGTGTTGACCAAAACCGACGGTGACGCGCGAGGAGGCGCTGCGTTGTCGGTGCGTTATGTCACCGGACGACCGATCAAGTTCATTGGCACCTCGGAAAAGATGGACGGTCTCGATGTCTTCCATCCAGATCGAATTGCCAGCCGTATCCTTGACATGGGTGACGTGCTGTCGCTGGTAGAAGAAGTCGAGCGCAACGTCGATCAGGAAAAGGCAGCCAAGCTTGCTGAGAAGGTCATCAAGGGCAAAAAGTTTGACTTGAATGACATGAAAGATCAGCTCGAGCAGATGCAGAACATGGGTGGGCTTTCCAGCCTGCTCGACAAGCTGCCGGGCATGGGGCAGATACCTGAGAGCGTGAAAAACCGAGTCAATGATCGCGACGTGCTGCGTTTGGTTGCGATCATCAACTCGATGACCAAGAAGGAGCGCCGCTTTCCGGCGACCTTAAATGGCTCTCGGCGTGCGCGCCATGCGCGCGGCTCGGGCACCACGCCGGCCGACGTCAATCGTCTGATGAAGCAGTTTCAGCAGATGGAAAAGATGATGTCCAAGCTCTCCGGCGGCGGCATCAAGGGCATGATGCGCGGCATGCAAGGCATGCTCGGCGGCCGCCGTGGTCCGGGCGGATTTTCGCTTGGCGGTTGAGCCGCCGCTTGGCTAGCAGGGTTACTGACAGCATCGTGAGCTCGTCGAAGGTAAACTTTTTGAGCGTGAGCCGTGGCTGCGGTTCGAGGAGCTAGAATTGAACATTATTCCGGTCATTTTTGCCAAGCAGGGGTGCGTATGAAGATGAAGCGACTTCCGTTAGTGGTGGCGATCGGCGCTGCTATTTTTGCGAGTAACGCGATGGCTGTTGATGTGGGTGGACAAGCGATCAAAGGCAGCTTGGAACTCGAGTTTCGTACTAACGACAACATCGGCGTCGCGCCCTCGTCGAGCGACAGTTTTGACTTTGCTGACTTTGCTGACTTTGCTGAAGCCGAACAAAAGCTGGGTGACGATGACGGTGAAGATGACGATGGCGACGAAGGGGATGACAGCGAAGACTTCGGCGACGACGATTTTGACGACATTGGCCTCGACGAAACCGACTTCAGCGAAGACGAGTTTGACCTCGCGACCGACGACGACGACGGCGACGGCGACGAAGACGACGAAGATGATGACGGCATTGAGGACGATGACGACGACGATGATGGTGACGGCAAGCGCGCCAGCGTTGATGACGACAGTCTCGATGATCTGATCAGCTCAGCAGTCTCCGACAAAGCGACTCAGCGTCGGCAGTCGGTGAATCGCCTGTCTACAAAGATCGGTCTCAGTCACAAGTTCGCGTTCGATGGCGGCATCGTGACCTGGGGCTCGACTTTGCGCGGTGTTGGCGATTTTCATCATGGCAAGGACAATCTAGACAAGCAGAACTTCGCGGTTTCGACCGGCCCTGAGTTCAACTTGAAAGACATCGGGTTGAAGATCAAGCCAGCCGTGTCTTACGTGTTCATTCGTCAGAGTGGCAACAAGATCGTCGGCACCCTGGTCGGCACCTTGGCGGGTTCTTACGACGTCAACAAAAGGCTCACCGTTGATGCCGTTTACAACTACCAGGATCAGGACATCACCAATCCGGATTCGCCCGACTCGATCATCAATACGTTCACCATTGGTGCGCAGTTCACCGCCAGCAAGAAGGATATTTTCAAGGCTCGCTACTCACCGCGGGTGGAAGACTCTTCGCTGGTGACCAAGAACAAGGACACCGACGGCTGGCAGCTCACCTACTCGCGCAAATTGCCTTGGGACATGATTCTTGGTTTGGGTGTCAAGGATGACTTCGTCGACTTCATCAATCTGCCGAATCGGCGAGAAGACGATGTGCGCGCCTACTCGATCGACCTCGCCAAGCAGTTCAGCAAGACATTCGAGATGGGCCTTGCTTACGAAAATCGCCGCTTGGACTCCAGCCTTGATGCCAAAGATGCGGAGAACCGAAGCATGCTGATTTCAGGCACATGGAAGTTCTGATCCGCGCTTAGCAGCCCGAACGAAAACAGGCCCCGCTTATGCGGGGCTTGTTTTTTGTGTGAGTGAGAAGGGAATCGCTGCGGCGATTGCAGCGAAATACTCGTTGTCCAAGCAGCCAAAGGGGCCCAATCGAAGACGTGGGATTCCCAATCGGCAATCAGGCCGCTATACTTCGCCGTTCACTTCGCCCGACGCGGGCAAGTGCCCTCTTCCAGAACTAACGAGCTATCGACCTATGGTCAAGATCCGTCTGACCCGCGGCGGCGCCAAAAAGCGTCCGTTCTACCACATCATCGTCACTGACCAGCGCAACAAACGCGATGGCCGTGCTATCGAGCGCCTTGGATTCTACAACCCGATTGCGGTTGCCTCAGAAGCCAAGCTGCAACTCGACACCGATCGCGTCAAGCATTGGATCGGAAACGGTGCGCAAATGACTGAGAAGGTCGCGTCGTTGTTCAAGCAGGCGTCGGTCGCTCCGGCCGCGTGAAGCATCAGCGGGCTGCGTGCGGCCCGCTATCTGCGCACAAAGAGGGTGGCAGGGATGCTTGCAGCATTCACGCCCGCTTGAGCTGAGCCACTTGCAATGAATCTTCCACCCGCAAGCGAAGCTCCGACCCACATTCTGATGGGCCGCATCACCGGTGCGCTTGGCGTGCACGGCTGGATGAAGCTGCATTCTTATGCGCGTCCGCTGGACGCAATTTTTGAATACCGGCCTTGGCAGATTCGCCACCGCAGCGTCGAATCGACGATGAAGGTTGTCGAATGGCGTGCGCAGGGACGGGGTTTGGTTTTCCGCACGCCTTCATCTGAAGATCGCAATACCGCCGAATCAATGGCGGGTGCCGAAGTCTGGATTGCTCGTAGCTCACTGCCTGCTGCAGCGCCGGGTGAGTACTACTGGGCCGATCTCGAAGGCCTGGCAGTTGCCACGGTCGAGGGCGTGGACCTCGGCGTGGTCGATCACTTGGTCGCGACGGGTGCCAATGACGTTCTGGTGGTGCAGGGCGAGCGCCAGCGCTTGATTCCGTTTGTCACCGGCCAGTTCGTCGTTTCAATTGATCTGGCGGTTCGCCGCATCGTCGTCGACTGGGACCCGGAATTTTAGCTCCGGCGCGGTGACCATGCGCATCGATGTGATCAGTCTGTTCCCCGAGTTTGTCCGCCAAGCCACCGAGTTTGGCGTGGTCGGGCGTGCACAGACGCGAAACCTGTTCGACTTGCACACCTGGAATCCGCGCGATTATGCGAGCGGCAACTATCGACGCGTGGATGACCGCCCATTTGGTGGCGGGCCGGGCATGCTGATGCTGATTGACCCCTTGCAGGCTGCTTTACAAGCGGCCCGCGCTGCTTCGCCGCTTTTAGCGCCATTGATTTATTTGAGCCCGCAAGGTCGTCCGTTGAATCAGGCACGGGTTAGGGAGCTGGCAGGGCTGCCGCGATTGATTCTGCTGAGCGGCCGTTACGAGGGTGTGGATGAGCGCTTCATCGCTAGCGAAGTCGATGAGGAAATCTCTATCGGAGACTACGTATTGAGTGGCGGTGAGCTGCCAGTCGCGGTGTTGATCGATGCAATCGGGCGGTTGCAGAGTGGGGCACTCAATCATCCCGAGTCGGCTGCCCAAGACAGCTTTGAGGCGGGTCTGTTGGACTGTCCTCATTACACACGGCCGCCGACACACGCGCTGGGCGAGGTGCCCGCGATACTGCTTTCCGGTGATCATGCGGCTATCGCTCGCTGGCGACGGCAGCAGGCGTTGGGGCGCACTTGGTTGCGTCGGCCTGACTTGTTTGCAAGTGCCGAGCTCAGCAAGCAGGATTCCGCGCTGCTTGCCGAGTTCAGGCGTGAGTACGACTCGCGTTGAATCGTTGCGCGAGTGCGGCGGCGCGGACTTGAAATGATAGTTCTCGGCGACGCTTGCATAGCGAAGCCGGAAAAACCCCGCTATACTGCCCAGCTGACCGATGCGCGGCTGAGCTTCAGCAACGCCTCCTGTGACCATAACTACATAACGTTGGTGCAACCATGAGCAATCTTCTTCAGCAATTTGAAGCCGAGCAGATGCAGCGCGAGCTGCCTGATTTTGGCCCGGGCGACACCGTTGTCGTCAACGTGAAAGTCAAGGAAGGCGCTCGCGAGCGCATTCAAGCTTACGAAGGGGTGGTCATCGGCATCAAGAATGCCGGCCTCAACTCGGCTTTCACAGTCCGCAAGATTTCTCATGGTACCGGCGTCGAGCGCGTGTTTCAGTCTCACTCGTTGATGATCGATTCGGTGCAGGTCAAGCGTCGCGGCAAAGTGCGCTCCGCCAAGCTTTACTACCTGCGCGGTTTGGAAGGCAAGGCCGCTCGCATCAAGGAAGATCTGGCCGCCCGCGGCAGCTGATCCATCCTGCAACGTGTCAGCAAAACGGCCGCTTTAGCGGCCGTTTTCTTTTCATAGAACGCTGTCCGAGACGGCAACAAACGCCCGCGCGGGAGCGGCCAGCGGGCGGTTGCAAAGTTCGATCCGATGCAGCGGTCGCAGCAGACTCGCGGTCTCGGCCACGTCGATCAGGGTTAGCCGGTTTGCGATCAACAAGTCACCGACAATCGCTTCCGGCAGTAATGCAATTGCGTCACCGCAGGCAACGATTCGAGCAATAGCTTCGTTGCTGCCAATTTCCACAATTCTTGGTTTGGCGATGCCCCAGCCATCGAGCAGGCGTTGCGCCACTTGGCGGGTACCCGAGCCTTGCTCGCGGATGAGCCAAGTCTGCTCCGCCAGTTGCGCCACCGCAGGTCGCCGTGTGCGTGCCAACGGCGAGTTCGCTGCGGTCACCAACCGCAAGGGCTCCTGCCTCCAGACCGTGGTGGTCAAGCGCTGATCGCTGACCGCGCCCTCGACGAACGCAATGTCGATTCGACAATCAACAATTGCGGCGACCACTTGTTCGGTGTTACCTACCCATAGCGAAGTCTGGATGTCAGGAAAGCGTTGCATGAAGTGGCTGATGTAAGCAGGCAGCCAGTAGCCAGCGACAGTAGTGCTGGCTCCCACCTGCAAGCGTCCCTTGCGCAATTGCACGCGGTCGCGCACTTCCTCGGTAGCCATGCGCTCAAGCGCAAAAATACTGCGGCCATGTTGATACAGCGCCTGCCCGCTCTCGGTAAGCATGATCGTGCGAAGACCATTGCTGACGCGGACGTTGCGTTCGATCAGAACCAGATCGAGCTGGTTCTCCAATTCCCGCACACCCTTTGAGACTGCCGACTGACTGACGAACAGCGTTGTCGACGCGCGCGAAAAGCTGTTGTGTTCGACCACGGCCACAAACATTCGCAACAGGTGCAGATTCACTGGCTCTCGTCACTCAGCATGAGTCTGGTTCATTGATTTATGAAGTATATGCGCTGGACGCATTCTGAATTGCGGCTCAATGTGCTGTTCTCAGTTTGTGAAGCCATGCCGTGACTCGTCCAAGCGCCAACGTCGATACGCAATCGGTATCCGTCATTCGGCAGGCTCCGATGTGGCCTGGCTTGCTGCTGGTTGCCGGGCTTGCGCTCACAGCGATTGCAGTGGCGGGTATTCCGCCGGTGCGCGCGTCGGGTTTGAGTGCGCTGACGTTGGCGATCCTGTTGGGAATCGTGGTGGGCAACAGCGTGTTCCCCGCCATTGCCGCGAAGACTGGCGCAGGCGTCGACTTTTCCAAAAGTATGCTGCTGCGCGCGGGCATCATTCTGTATGGCTTGCGTGTCACCTTTCAGGACATTGCCAGCGTTGGCTTAAGTGGCGTGGTGATTGCCGTTTTGATGGTTGCGTCGGTATTTCTGCTGGCGGTGTTTCTTGGTACCCGCGTGTTCAAACTGGATCGCGAGACCTCAATGCTGATTGGCGCTGGCAGTGCCATCTGCGGCGCTGCTGCCGTCATGGCCACCGAGTCGGTGGTGCGAGGCGAGCCGCACAAGGTCGCCGTGGCCGTGGCGACCGTCGTGGTATTCGGCACGTTGGGAATGTTTCTGTATCCGTGGCTGAACGTCTGGTTTGGCTTGCCGGAGCATGCCTACGGCATCTATGTCGGCTCGACGATTCATGAAGTGGCGCAAGTGGTGGTCGCCGGCAAATCGGTGGGCGATGCGGCCGCAGCCACTGCTGTTATCGAAAAGATGATGCGAGTCATGCTGCTTGCGCCGTTCCTGCTCATCTTGGCGGCAGGCTTGCGGCGTGCGGGCACGCTACCGACCGATGGGTCGGATTCGCGCGCTGCCATTCCCATTCCATGGTTTGCACTGATGTTTATTGCCGTCAGCGGTCTCAATTCCACAGGATGGCTGCCGCCAAGTCTGGTTGAGGTGCTGATCCAATTGGACACGCTGCTGCTGGCGATGGCGATGGCCGCGCTGGGGCTACGCACGCAGTTCAGTGCCATTCGTCAGGCCGGCGCAAAGCCCTTGTTATTGGCTGCCAGCCTGTTTGTTTTTTTGACGGTGGGTGGCTTGGCAATCAATATCGGCGTGACCCGACTGCTGGGGTGAGCGGCCTGACGGCGAGATTGTCGATGTCACTGACGTTCGTGCTCGCTCAGACAAGCGCTCGGTTGTAAGCGTAGAACTCGCTTTCGCGCACCCATCCCAGCGACTCGTAAAGCGCCTGCGCAGGCAAATTGGTGATCGCGGTCGAGAGCTTCATTCTCGCAATTCCATGCTCGCGGGCGTGCGCTTCTGCGGCCAATAACAACTGTCGGCCGGCACCTGCTTTTCGAAGTGGCTGTGCGACGAACAAGTCGTACAGCACATAAATCGGTCGCGCCTCCACCGAGCAAAAGGTCGGATAGAGCTGACAAAAACCCAGCATGTTTCCCGCGTCGTCTGTGGCCACCAGAATGACTGATTCATTGTTTCGCAAGCGCTCGCTGATGAAGCTTGTCGCCAACGCCAAGTCTGCGGCCTCCCCGTAGAACTGCCGGTAAGCATCAAACAAACCGGCTACGGCGCTGGCGTCTTGCAGTTGGGCCACTCGAACGTTCATCGTCTTCAGCTTCCAGTTGCTGCCGTTGTCTCATCAAGAATGATCTCGGCGATCTTCCGATTTGATGGCAGAAACGTGTGCAGCACTGGCACCTCCGTCAAGCGTAATAACCAGTCGGCGCTAACCTCTGAAACGGCGACTACGCCATCGTTCGCATCCCGCGCAAAAGGCCCATGTGGCGACGCAATGCCGCGTACACCCGCAATCGCAGTCGTGGGTACGGCGACCGGTCCGATGGCGTGCATGCGTTCGGCGGACGCCAGCAGCTGCCCACAATCGCCGGTCAACAAGCGATACAGGACGTTGTGCTTGAGCCGAACGGCCAATCGCGCGGGTACGATGGGCGAACCCAGCAAATAAAGATGTTCGGGACGGCGAATGTTTGGATCCATGCGGTTTAATGCCGCGCGCAACATTACGCCGCCCAAGGAGTGGCCGACAACGATGTAGCGACCTTGACCGGCCAATGCTTCGATTCGCGTGATCAGCCGAGCGACGATGACATCGAATACTTCCAGCGCCGCCACATAGCCGAAGACCTCTGTGAGCAGGCCGGATCTGCGCAATCGGCGCAGCATCGGCCAGCTGGACATTGGCGTTCGCCCCATGCCGTGGACAAACAACACACGCAACTTCGACTCTCCCGGTTCGCTGAACACTTGGCGCTTTGATGGCTTGGCGCTGCCGAGATGATGCCAGAGCCCAATGCACTGAACCCAAGTCAGCGTGGTCGTGAGCACTATGGTTGTTACAGATCGGCGCGGTCAAAAGAGAAGGCGCCGCGTTTGCGGCGCCCTCACTTCGAAGCTGATTGTTGGCTGCCCAACCCGTGGAACAGAAACCATCAATACACTGGCTTGGCTTCGTCGTAGCGCAGTCCCTTGTCCTTGGCCTGCTCCTTGACCGTGCTGAATACCTGGTAGTCGAGCGAGTCGCGGCTGCTGGTCTCGGCGGCGAGTGTGGTTTCGATGTGCGCCTGCCGTTGCGAGCTCAGGCGACCAATCTCGGCCTTGATTTCACGGCGCCGTTCGCTGGTTTCTTCGATA
>JBBQQV010000063.1:0-10417 GCA_038215505.1 Lysobacterales bacterium | reverse complement strand
AGCAGCGGCGCGCTGGTCGCCATCCTCTTCCGCCCAACGCGCCCAGGCCCCCTTGATGGTTCGCCACCAGTGTGATTGATTTGCCCTATGCATCCATGTTGGCATCCGCTTGAAATGGTTTGTCGAAACCGCCAGTCCCCGTTGCGAACTGCGTGCGGCAGACGATGACAATGTTGCTCATACGATTACGACCTTATTTATCCCTCAACCGCCCTAGTTCGTGAGTGTAGGAAATTCAAACGTCCTTTTCGGGCAGTCTGCGCGTTAGCCGGATGCGGTACAAGCGTCGGTTTGGCTCGGTTTAGCGGAAAGGGGACGGAGGCAATTAACAAAAACGGGGTCAGGTTCACTTAAGCCTGCAGCCCTCGTCATCCCGGCGCAGGCCGGGATCCCGTGCGTCCCAGCCTCAGGGTCAACTGGATCCAAGGGTCAACTGGGTCCCGGCCTTCGCCGGGACGACGAGCGGGAGGGCATTTCGCTAAGTGAACAGTAGTGGGTCAGGTTCACTTAAGCCTTTCAAGTAGGGGGTTTCCGCGGGTGCCGCTTACGTGCTGACGCAACTTCTTCAGCTTTTCAAGGGGCAGTACGGATGCATGGGCAGGTAGCGGGCGCAGGCGTGTTGGGCCCGGCTCCATTTCACCGGCTCCATTTCACCGGCTCCATTTCACCGGCTCCATTTCACCGGCTCCATTTCACCGGCTCCATTTCACCGGCTCCATATCACTTGCTCTATATCACTTGCTCTATATCACTGGCTCGATATCACTTGCTCTACATCACTGACCCCACATCACTCAATCCAACGCGTTGGGCCTAGTCGATGGGCAGCGGACCAATCGACGGTCGCCTGAGAGCGAGCGAGGCGGTAGAGGATCGCGTCGGCGCGTTGGTCACCGAGAGCCGCGCGGGCCGCATCGATCTCAAGCAGCGCCTGATCCCATTCAGCACGGCGCAGATGCGCGAGGGCCATGGCGCAGGAGATGGCGGCGTCGCGAGCGTAAGTGGCGAGGATGGTGGCTAGGTGGTTGATGACCCAGTCATGATCAAACACCCAAGCGGCCGCAATCAGGTTTCCGCTGGTGCTGGGCGAGCAGACTCACGGGCGTAGCGATGGTAGAACAGGGGTCGGGCTAGCACAGGCGTCAGAGTCGACTTTTTCAAATTGAGTCGGGGCTGAGGTGGCTCGGTATCAAAAGGCGACTTTGACCCCTGTCTTGCGCTCTTTGGTCCCTTTTTTGGCAATCACTACGAACGTGCGCAGCCGATTTAACTTGGCGGGTGCCGTTCTGATAACGGATAGACGCGATGACGAAAAGCTACGATCCACCTCTAACTGCGGATCCGCACGGCCCTCTCTATCGCGTCGATAAAGCGATCAAGGTGGCTCAGCAACGGCTTGATGCGGCGATCGACGCAAAGCGTCATCACACCAACCAGAATCTGGCCCACGAGGTCATCAAAGAGGCGCGTGAAGCACTCAAGAAGTCTGAGAAATTGCGCGTGCTCAAGATCATGGAACTCGGGGCTTTGGCCGAAAACACGCGCGAACGTGGACACCCATAGCCTGAAACTCGAACGAGTCGAAATCTAACGCATGCACGCCGAAGCCGACATTGTTCGACTGGCCTTTCAGGATCGTTTGACCCGCCTCGACAATCGCCTGCAATTTCAAACCCGCTTGAATAAATGGCTGCAGGAAAGCGCGGCGAATAGCCACAGCGGGGCCGGGCTGCTGATCGATCTCGACCACTTCAGATCAATCAATGACGCGCGCACTTTTGAGGTGGGCGACCAAGTCCTCTGCGCAATCAGTGAGCGCCTGCGGCAACTGCCGGTGGAGGCGACTTTGGAACGCATCGGCGGCGATGAGATCGCCTTTGCACTTGGCTCCAGCACCCGCGACTCCAGCGCCAATCAGGCGTAAGCGCTGACCGCAACGGTCATGGCGAGCTTGGCGGCACCGCTGTGCAGCGGCCAGCACCTGCTGAATGTTCGCGCCAATATTGGCAGCGCCCTGTTTTCCGGCTTCACCCACAGAAATTTGGCGCGAATACAACGCAGCGGGCTGCATTCAGGGCATCGAGACGCTGCTACGTTGATCGCAACCAAAATTGGGTGAAGTACCGCCCAGCGAGTTCATCGCTATGGCCGAAGCTATCGGTCTGCAATCAAGTGCAGCTGCAATCAAGTGCAGATGCAATCAAGTGCAGGTGCAATCAAGCGCAGCTGCAATCAAGTGCAGCTGCAATCAAGCGCAGGCGCAATCTCTATACCGCTGTTCGAGAGCGCCCTGCTCTCGCTGGAGGCTGACCATGCGCGCGCTGCTACACACCCAAACCCCGCTCGCCCTGCTGGCGCTGGGCGCACTATTTGCTGCGGTGCCGCTCGGAATAGCCCGTCAGGCACCGGCGTCCGCAGCGGCCGCGCCCTGCCCGTCCTGCCGGGCCGACAGCCAGGCCACCAGCACTGCGGCGAAATAGGGCAGCGACTGCGCGCACAGGATGGCGCTCCACAGGTGGGCCTCGGCCTGCTCGCTGCCGGGCCTGGCGGCGACTGCGGCCACCGCGGCCAGCAGCAGAATCAGCAGCAGCAGTTCTTCGCGGACGGCGCTGAACATGCTGGGGTGCTGGGTGAGGCGCCGCCGCTTGGCTGTGCGCGCGAAGGGATGCTCGCGCGCCACCAGACCGCGCAGCACGCCGCGGGCAATGGTGTGGCTCAGCGCCATGCTGGCCAGCGCGGCCCCTAGCGCATCCGGCCAGCCGCAGGGCACACGGGCGCGATACAGGATCAGTCCGAACAGCACCTTGACCACGAAAAAGCCGATCACCGGCAGCATGAAGAGCGCATGCGGCAGGGCGAACTGACCAGGCAACAGCAGCATTCCCGCAGTCCACACCACCGCTAGCAGGGTGAAGACCAGATGCAGAGCGTCGGCAAACCAGGAGAACCAGCCGGTCAGAAAGTGGTAGCGCTGGCCACGGCTGAGTGGCGCGCGGGTGAAGAAACTGGACCAGTGCCGGCGCAGGATCTGCATCGCACCAAACGCCCAGCGGAAGCGCTGACTCTTGTAAGCGGCGAAATCAGCGGGTGTGACGCCACGTCCGCAGACCTCGTCGACGTAGACGGTGCGAAAGTCCGACTGCATCACCCGCAATCCAAGCTCAGCATCCTCGCAGATGCACCACTCAGCCCAGCCGAGGGTGTCCAGCAACGAACGCCGGACCATGGTCATGGTGCCGTGCTGGATGATCGCGTCGCGCTCGTTGCGGTGGTGCATGCCGATGCGGAAGAAGCCCTCGTACTCCCAGTTGCAGATTCGCCGGAACAGGCTGTCCGACCAGTCGCGGTGGGCCTGCGGCGCTTGCACGATGCCAACATCCGGGCGGCTGAAGTGACCGACCAGATCGCGCAGCCAGCCAGGCTCGACGACATAGTCGCTGTCGATTACAGCAACCACTTCGGCGCGCGCGTCGGTCTGCTGCAGGGCGAAGTTCAGCGCGCCGGCCTTGAAGCCTGGCCACGGATCGAGATGGAAGAATCGGAACCGCGCCCCCAGCCGCGCGCAATGCGCCTCGACCGGCGCCCACACCGCGCGGTCGCGGGTGTTGTTGTCGACCACCAGCACTTCGAAGGCCGGATAGTCGAGCGCGGCCAAGCCGTCCAGCGTCTGGATGACCATCTCCGGTGGCTCGTTGTGGCAAGGCAGGTGGATCGAGACCAGCGGAAAGTGGCTGCCCGGGGCCAGCGCGATGCGACCAAAGCGCCGCCGCCAGCCGTCCAGCGCCAGCGTCTCGACAAACTCAAAACCATGGATCAGCAGAATCGCCAGGATGGCGACCTGTGCCGGCACCAGAACGAGCAGCATGGCCCAGTCCAGCGGCTCAAGGTAGAACTCCATCGGCAGCGTGAGACTCCACACCAGCAGGGCGCTGCCGGCTTGGATCATGCCCGCAAAGAACACTCTGCCCCACAGCCGCAAACGGCGAAAGTGCTGAACGAACAGCAGCATTGGCAGCAGCGCCAGCAGGGTGGCACCCAGCGCCTTCTGCTCCCAACTCGGATCCTCGCTGACCTCACCGGTGAGCGGAAACTTGATCTGCCGAGCGGCGTCGAACAGCCCCCAGTAGGCACCCACCCGACCCTCCCCGGCCTCCTTCCAAGGCTGATCGAAGGCCTCCATCACGTAGTAGTCGAGCTTGCGCTCGTCGGCGACGCGAAAGAACTCGCGCAGGAAGCGTGCTTCGTTAGCGGTGGACGCGCGCGCATTGCGAAAGCGGTCGCCGTTCGACGGCCAGCCCACTTCGCCGATCACGATCGGCTTGTCCGGAAAGCGCGCGCGCAACTCGTCGTAGCGGAGCAGCACATGGGTCACCGCATTACGCTGCGGGATGCCCTCCCAGTAGGGCAGCAGGTGGACGGTAATGAAGTCGACGTGGTCGACCAGCTTGGGATACTTGAGCCAGACGTGCCAAGGCTCAGCCGTCGACACCGGTACGTTCAGCCGCGCCCGCGCTCGATCCAAGTACTGCATCAACTGGCGTGGCGTCAGGTCCGAGCGCAGGATGCTCTCGTTGCCGACCACCGCCCGCGTGATCGAGGCATAGCGCTGTGCCGCGTTAGCCAGGGCGTCGATTTCCAGATCGTTATTGTCCAGTCGCCGGTCGAGCCAGGCGCCCGCCATCAGATCCAGCTGATACTTCTGCGCCAGCTCCGGAATGGCATCGCTGCCGGCGCTGGCGTAGCTGCGAATGCGCGGACTGTAGCGGGCGAGGATCGCGATATCGCTTTCAATCTGCGCCACCGTCGGAAACTTGTACTCGAACGGACTCTGGTCGCGCTGGTAGGCGGAAAAGGCAAAACCCGCCACCTCGCCCGACCAGTCCGGCGGCGTGGTCGGTCGGTGAACATAGCCCCAGACCCCTAGGTGTACTGCGGCGACAGCCAGCGTGACAGCGAGAGCCGCGACCCAATGCCACGCCCGCATGGCATTGCCCATGAGCATCCGAATTCTTTCTGTGCAGTGCAGCAAGAATAGCGGAAGTTGGCGTGGCACTCGCTTACGCTGACGTCGCTCCCGGCAGCGATTTGCTTGTCTGCTGGGGGTTCCAAACCTCGCCGACCCGACGACATCGCTCAATGCGGCGGTGCGGCAATTTCCAACATCACGGTGGTGCCACAGGCAGGGGCGGAATCAAGGTTCAAGCGGGCACCCAGCTTTTGCGCGCGGCTGTCCATGCCGCTGAGACCATAGTGGTTGGACACACGGGCGGATGCTGCGAAGCCGACGCCGTCGTCGACCACGGCAAACTGCAAGTGCCCATCGCGCCGCGCTGCATGCACCTCGATGCGACTGGCACGTGCGTGTTTGAGCGCATTGCTGAGTGCTTCCTGCAAGATGCGCAGCACGCCGAGCATGGCTTCCGGGCTGAATCCCTGCAGATCGAGCTTCCAGTCGACATCCCAGACCAGCTGGATATTGCTGGCACGCAGCAAAGGTTCGATGCGGCCGCGGAAGGCGCCCAGGGCCAATGCCAGATCGCCATCGTGCTGGTTCAGTGAATCCAGCACCAGGCGCATGTCGATCAGGCCTGCGCGCACCGCCTCGACGATCTGGGTGCGTCCGATATTGGCGTCGTTGGCCAGATACACCAGCGCGGTGAGCTGACCGGCAACGCCGTCATGCATGTCCTGCATGATGCGCTGGCGTTCCAGCGTCAGCGTGCGTTCGCGGTCGGCAACCTGCAGCTTTGCGTAGTTGTCGGCAAGCTCCAGTTCGCGCGCCTTGACCGTGGCTGCCAACTCCTCCGAATAACGCGCCATGCGCGCCTGATTGGCGAGCACACGGCGGCCCAGCTCCAAGCAGAAGGCGATGGAGATGCCGAGACCGGAAATCGGGTACAGGGCGAATGAAGTCGGCCCAAAACTGCTGCGGACGGCGTCATACACGCCGCATACCGCGGGCAACACGGCTGCCGCGAGTGTCCACTGCGCCATCAAGTTGCCACGTTGGCGATCCAGATAGCCATACAACCGCAGCACTGCATACGGCAGGATCAGCATGGCGCTCCATTTGACCGTGTAATGCGGCACCGCCGTGCGCCAGTAGCCGTCCAGATTTGGCCAGAAACCGGCGACCAGCGAGAGCAAGGTGCCGATCACAAAATAAGCGAGTGCTGATCGCGTCAGCCAGCGCGGCGGCGACTCCAGGATGGCGCACACGAACAACAGCGAGAACGCGATCATGCCAAACAGCGACACGTAGAACGCAGCAAAACGCAGCGAGGTGGAAACGATCCAGTCGGGCGCCAGATGCCACAGCGCCACGGTCAGCCAGAACGGCGAGACCACGGCAAACCACAGCACCACACGCTCCTTTGATCCGCGCAGCAGCAGCGCCAGGGCGAACAACAGGGCCGCCATTTGCAACCACAACGAGGCGCGCACCAGATCATCGGTGAGCCAGCGCAAATGGCGCAGGGGTGACTCCAGCTCGCTGTAGTTGCCAAGGTAAAACGGCGTCACGCTGCCGCTGCCGCGGCGCTCGATAGTCAACAACCAGACGACTTCGTTTTCGCCCTGCTTGAGCAGATCCAGCGGCATTCGGATCAGGCGTCCGTCATAGCGGTAGACGCTAGGAGGCGCCGCCACGCGCCCTTTCATTTCGATCAGCGTGCCATTCAGATACAACGCCAGATTGGCATCGGTGTGTGGGAAGTACAGCGCCGGGTCGGTGAGCTGTCCGCGGGTGAACTGGAAACGGTAGCGCCATGCGGTGTACGGCGTCGTGCAACGGATCTTGCAGACTTTGAGTGGCAGTTCGAACGCTTGCCACGCTTGCGGCGCGTCGTCGTGCCAATGGGCCAGATCTGCCGGCAGGTCGGCCGGTCGCGCTTCGATGGCGGTGATCGCCGGCAGATCGGGTCGCGAGCTTTGCTCCAGCCACAGGATCAGCAACAGGAAGGCAGTAGATGTAGGCGCGGCCTTCATCAAGCTGGCCGTTGTCATATTCGTTGGCACCGATGATCAGATCGGAGTAGCCGTCGCCATTGACGTCCCCAGCGCCAGCGATAGCGCTGCCCAGACGCGCTTCGGCCTGACCGCCTTCGATCTGCGCGTCCGGATTTGCATCGAAACTGGCCCCGCCAAAATACACCCGCGCGTAACCCGCGTTGGTGGCACCGCTGCCATCGAAGCCGATGCCGCCGCCGGCGATATCGGCAAAACCATCGCCATTGAGATCACCGGCTCCTGCCACCCGCCAGCCTAGGAAAGCGCTGCCCTGGCCGCCGCTCAGAATGGCGTCGGCGCTACCGTCGAAGATGGGGCCACCGAAATACAGGAACAGCGCGCCCTCATCGACCAGCGGATTATCGTAGTTGGGCGCGCCGACCAATACATCGCCATAACCATCACCATTGACGTCGCCCGCGTAGGCCACACTGAAGCCGAAGGCGGCGCCGACTTGGTTCACTTCGAGGGTTGCGTCGGCCTCATTGTTGAACTGCCCGGCACCACCGAAATAGATCAGCACCGCGCCTTCCAGATTGCTGCCATTGCTGTATTCCGGCGCACCGACGATGACGTCCCCATACCCATCGCCGTTGACGTCGCCAACGGCGACTGCAGCGCCCGCGCGCGCATTAGCCTGAGGGCCGTCGAGCTGGGCATCCGGGGTGGTATTAAAGCCAGCCGCACCGCCGAAGTAGAGCGACACCCGGCCGCTGTTAATAACACCACCACCACGACTTGAGGGGCCATCAAAGCCAAAGGCACCGGTGACCAGGTCCGCATAACCATCGCCGTTGACGTCGCCAGTGGCGACACTGTGTCCAAGTTGGCCGCTGCCCTGCCCGGATTCAACCCGCGCTTCAGCGATGCCATTGTCCTTAACCGTGCCACCAAAGTAGATCAGGGCACGTCCCTGGCTTGCCAGCGTAGCGGTGAGTTCCGGCGCACCGGCGATCAGATCGGTGAAACCGTCGCCATTGAAGTCCCCACCACCTCGCGCAAATCCCAGCCGTGCCATTGACACCAAACCAGAATCGAACTGTTTGTAGGGCGTGCTGACGATGCCGCTGGCCGCGCCCAGATAAACGAACAGCTGACCGACGTCGGTATTGCTGCCATCGAATAGCGGCGCGCGGACCGCGACGTCGGCATAACCATCAGCGTTGACATCGCCAAGGCTGGTCACCGCGCTGCCCATGTCGGCGCCGGCCTGATCGGCTTCCAGCGTCGCGTCAAGCACGTTATTGACTGTGCTGCCGCCGTAGTAGACGAATGCGCCACCCTCGTCGGTTTGACCATTGTCATAGCGCGGCGCACCGATGATCACGTCGCTGAAGCCGTCGCCATTAAGATCGCCAGCGGCGGCGACGGAGCTGCCGAAAAAAGCATTGACCTGATTGATCTCAAAGTGGGCATCGGTGCCGCTATTGAAAGCACCGGCGCCGCCGAGATAAAGGCGGCACCAGTGTTGGTGGCAGCGCCATCAAAGCCGCTCGACCCAACCAGTACGTCGGCATAACCGTCGCCGTTGACATCACCGGCCCCGGCGACACTGACGCCGAAGAAGGCACTTGGCTGCGCCAGACCAAGCACTGCGTCGACCGTGGTGTTGAAGGAGGCACCCATGCCGCCGAAGTACAGCACGGCGCGGCCTTCGTCTGTTTGGGAGCCATCAAAAAACGGCGCGCCGACGATCAGATCATCGAAACCATCGCCGTTGACATCGCCGGCGCTCGCCACCGAGGCACCGAGGCGGGCATTGGCCTGGTTGAGCTCAAGCACGGCAGTTGCGACCTGGCTGATCCCATTGGCGCTGCCGAAGTAGATAAAAACCGCGCCCTCGTTGGCTTCGCCGTTGCTGTAGCCGTAGATACCCACAGCCATGTCCTGAAAACCGTCGCCGTTCAGATCACCGGCGTTGGCGACGCTGTAGCCAGTCTGCGCGTTCAGCGCAATCTGACCGACGAGGCCATCGGGAATCGTGGTTGCCAGCGTGGCCTGTGCCGTCGGGACATAACCAAACAGGGCGCAGGCGGCAGCTGCAAGCAAGGCCCAAGAAGCGGTGAAACGAAGCATGCAGATCCCCTGGATTCTGGCAAACGCAACGATCAGCAGCCACTGCGGCAGCGTCGCGCATTTGCAGACAGGAGTGTTTCAGATGGTTCAGCGTGCGCGCATCGCATGTTTAAGGGATGCGCCAATCGCGCCCGCGTTGCGCCGACTCGCTGTGGTCCTGGGAAAGCAGCGGTCGCCGAAGTCGCTGCGTTCGTTCGCATCGGCCCCGCCAATAGCTCCGATAGCGCCGGCTCGTGCAGACACAGCACCGCCTGCACTGCCCGCTCAGCCAGCTTGCCCGGATCGCGCCGGGGCGTTGATCGAGAACCCTCCGGCTTGACTGCACTGCCCCATTTCCTGCGCCGTGGTCACATCCAGTCGCAGCGGCGATAGGCGGCGAGCAGCATTCGGCAGGGATTGGGTGAGCTGTCGCGTAACGATCAACACCGGCGAAACGCGGCTTCGATTTTTTACCTTTTGGTCACGATGGGCGAGGCAATCTGATGCGCCCTCCGCCACGCTTGTCGTATGCGAAACCTCGCGTTTACTGTCGCTTTGTTGTTGTTGCCGCTGACCGTGAGCGCGCAAGGTGGCCCGCCCGGATTGAGCCTCGGTGCCGGTCTGGTGTTGTCTGATTCGGCCTATCGCGGCAGCGGCAGCCGCTTCATACCCATCCCGGCCGTACGCTATGAAAGTGAGTCGCTGTACCTGCTGGGACTCGAAGCCGGCCTGCATGTGTTCACCGCCGAACGTTGGCAGGCCGACGTGTTCGCAAGCGGACGACTCGACGGAGCGGACGACATCCAACTGCCGGGAATCGCCAGCGAGGTCGAGCGCGATGATGCGATCGACATCGGCGGTCGCCTTACCTATCGCAGCGGCTCGACGTCCGTGGCAGCCACCCTAAAACGCGATGCTCTGGGAGTCAGTGATGGCGCTGAGCTGGGCATCAAGGCTTCCCGCGTGTTCGCCGTCGGCCGCGGCTTCATCACGCCGAGTCTCGGGGTGCGTCTACTCAACGCCCGCTTGGCGGACTATTACTTCGGCACGCTTGCCAACGAAGTCGCCGCCGGTGCTGCAATTTACCGGCCAGGCTCGGCGTCGATCGTCGAGATCGGTGTCACCGGCCTGCGCCCCTTGCAGGGTGGCCGCTGGGCGCTTTTCTCACAGGTAACTTTCGGGCAGCTGTCCGATCAGCTTAGCGACAGTCCGCTGCTTGACAGCGACACCACGGGAGCCGTCATCGCCGGTGCGACCTACCAGTTCTGACTGCTCGGCCTAACTGCTCGGCCTAACTGGTCGGCCTAACTGGTCGGCCTGACTGGTCGGCCTGACTGGTCGGCCTGTCTGGTCG
>JBBQQV010000062.1:0-10472 GCA_038215505.1 Lysobacterales bacterium | reverse complement strand
GTTGTCGGCCAGCAGCCTTGGCTGCGTCCGGGCGAGGCGTTTGAGTACAGTTCCGGCGCGGTGATCGAGTCAGCCGTCGGCATGATGCGCGGTGAATACAGCATGTTTGCGGACGACGGCACCGCCTTCGCGGCCACCATCGCGCCATTCGCGTTGGCTGTGCCGCGTACGCTGCACTGATCGCGAGCAGATGGCCACTTACGCCATCGGTGACATTCAAGGCTGCTATGACGCGCTGCAGCGTCTGCTGGAGGCCATTCGCTTCGATCCCGCGCGCGACCATCTGTGGTTTTGCGGTGATCTGGTCAACCGTGGTGGACAGTCTTTGGAGACCTTGCGTCTGGTGCACTCGCTGGATATCCACAGCGTGGTGGTGCTGGGCAATCACGATCTGTCATTGCTCAGCATTGCCCAGCGCAAAGAGACCGATCAGCGCCGGGTCAATGCCGACTTGCAGCGTGTGTTGTTTGCCGACGACCGCGAAGTCTTGCTGACCTGGCTGCGCATGCGGCCACTGTTGCACGAGGATCGCGCGCTTGGCTGGACGCTGGTGCATGCGGGCCTGGCACCGAAATGGTCAATCAAGATCGCAGCCAACCGCGCCCGCGAGGTGGAGCGCGCATTGCGCGGAAAATCCCACGGCAAACTACTGAGCGGGATGTATGGAGACCGTCCAAACTGGTCGTCCGATCTAAAAGGCATCGACCGCCATCGTGCCATCATCAATGTGTTCACCCGTATGCGCTTTTGCACTCCGCAAGGGCGCATCGTGTATGACCACAAAGGTGCTCCCGGCAGTCAGCGACGCGGCAGTTATCCCTGGTTTGAAGTACCCGGCCAGACCATGCGCGAGGCGCGCATCGTATTCGGCCATTGGTCGACGCTGGGGCTATTCATGGGCTTGGGCGTACATGGGATAGATAGCGGCTGTGTGTGGGGCGGCAAGCTCACCGCGCTGGAGCTCAAGCCCAACGGCGAGCTGCCGCGCGTCATTCAAGTCGACGGCCGACGCAACTGACGGGTCTGCCGCCGGTGAGGTAGGCAGGGTATTCTTGCCGCCCTCTTTCGATACAGACTGCTCGCACATGTCCCTCAAGTCGTTGCTGTTTGTCTTTCTGATTGCTTTTGGCCAGCTGGCTGCCGCACAAAATACTCGGGTGTTGCTGGATACCGACCGCGGCCCGCTGCTGCTGGAGTTGGATGTGGTGCGCGCGCCGATCACCAGCGCCAACTTTCTGCGCTAAGTCGATGACGGCGCCTACAACGCCACCCTGCTGGCGCGCGTGGTGCCGAATTTCGTCGTGCAAGGCGGTGGTTTTCGCGAAAACGGCGCTCAAATCACTCGTCGCCCCGCAATTGCCAGTGAGCGCAGCAACGGTTTGCGCAATACACCCGGCAGCATTGCGATGGCGCTTTCGGGCAACCCGCCCAATACGGCCAGCGCAACCTCGGACTTCTTCATCAACACCAACACCAACACCTCGCTGGACGGCAGTTTCACCGTATTCGGGCGGCTGATTTTCGGCACCAAGACATTGGCGGGCATCAACACCACGCCGATCTATATCGGCAGCGATGACCCCATCCGCCCGCCATTGATCAAACGCGCCTCGCGTGTGCCCGCAGGGGAGTTCCCGATCCTGCCTCTGCACAGCGGCGCGTGGTTTGATCCGAACAATTCGGGCAAGGGCTTCTTGATCGAAGTCAGTCAGACGGCTGGTGCGGAGACCGGCCCGATCATGGTGGTGTCGTGGTACGACTACTTCGAGGGCAAACAGATCTGGCTGAGCGGAATCGCGCCGTTTGCGCACGGCGCAAGCTCCGTTGAAGTGCCGTTGCAGATCACCACGGGCGGCCAGTTCGGCAGCGCCTTCCAACCCAACCAAGTGGTCAGCGACAACGCATGGGGCCGCATCACACTCCGCTTCACTGGCTGCGACGCCGGCACCTTCAGCTACACCTCACGCTACGGCAACGGCAGCATCGCCGTACGCAGCCTGACCTTGCCGACGAATGAGAGTTGTGTGGCGAATTGAACCGAGTAGTCACCAATAGCCAACTGGCGTTAAGCCGTCACCGCGACTCGGTTCTTCGGCGCGTCCAACAGCAGCCCTTGTGGGAGCGGGAAGGCAGGGCGCAATAGCCCGCGGCTATTGCGCGCTACTTTTCGCCCCCATAGACGAGGCTTGACTCCTTCCTGGTCAATAGCCAGAGACCACGCAGCAATCTCAACTCGACTGCTATCCTCGCGAAACTCCGGCCTTTGGACCCACCACGATGCGCGTAACCCTGTCTATGCTGGTGCTGGTGCTGTTGGCCGGTTGCGCCAGTGGGCCGAACTACCGCTTCTTTCCCCCCGGCGCGGCTTTGCAGGAAATTCGTGTACTCCCCGATGGCCAATGGGCACTGGCGTTGCTGATCCAGAACAACGCGCGGCTGGGCATTCGGGTCAGTGGTTTTGAAGGCTCGCTGAGCATCGATGGCGTCGAGGCCGCGCGTTTTGCGGCGTCCACCGATTTGCAAGTGGCAGCCAATGGCGCAGAACGCATCGAACTGCAGCTCACACCCACTTCCGCCGCCGCCGGGGCAGTCACCCAAGCCCTGGCGTCGAGTCGGGGCATCGCCTATGTCATTGAAGGCACCCTCAGCACCAGCGATCCGTCCAAGCGCAGCGATCCATTTCGCTTTGAAAGTCGCTTGAACCCCGCGCCCGGCTTGGATGGCACCCTGCGTTAGTCGAAGACTTTTTTTCGCATCCCGGAGACCTCATGAACAGCTACACCGCCCCCCTGCGCGACATCAACTTCGCACTTTATAACGTGCTTGATTGCGAGCCCCTGTTTCAGCGCCTTGGCTTTGAGACTGCGCAACGCGACGTCCTCGATGCAGTGCTTGAGGAAGCGGCAAAGTTCACCCAGAACGTGCTGGCACCGATCAATCAAAGCGGTGATGCCGAGGGTTGCAGCCATGACAAAGCCAGCGGTGCTGTGCGCGCACCCGCCGGCTTTCGCGAAGCCTATGCGCAGTTTGTTGAGGGTGGCTGGAATGGGCTGACGGCACCGGAGGCATTCGGCGGCCAAGCGCTTCCGGAAACCATCGGCGCGGTGGTGAAGGAAATGATCGACGCCGCCAACCTGGCTTGGGGCAACTATCCCCTGCTCTCGCATGGCGCTACCGAAGCCCTCAAGCATCACGGCGAGGACTGGCAAAAAGAGGTGTTCCTGCGGCCAATCATTGCTGGCCGTTGGACTGGCACCATGTGTTTGACCGAACCCCATTGTGGTTCCGATCTGGGTTTGCTGAAAACCCGCGCCGAGCCCAACGCCGACGGCTCCTATTCGATCACCGGCACCAAGATTTTCATCACCGCCGGCGAACACGACTTCACCGACAACATCATTCACCTGGTGCTTGCCCGGCTGCCTGACGCGCCGGCCGGCACCAAGGGCATTTCCACCTTCATCGTGCCGAAGATCAAGACCGCTCGCGAAGGCCGCCTCGGCGAAGCCAATGCTGTGCGTTGTGGCTCGATCGAACACAAGATGGGCATCCACGGCTCGGCCACCTGCGTGATGAACTTTGATGGTGCCGAGGGCTGGTTGATCGGCCAGCCCAACAAGGGCTTGGGCGTAATGTTCACGATGATGAACACCGCGCGGCTGGCGGTCGGCATCCAAGGTCTGGGACTGATTGATCGCGCCTTCCAGAATGCGCTTGCTTACAGCCGTGACCGGCTGCAGAGCCGATCTCTGTCGGGTCCCAAGTCGCCGGAGAAGCCCGCCGATCCACTCATCGTGCATGCCGACATCCGCCGTATGTTGCTGACCTGCAAAGCCTTGGGCGAAGGCAGTCGCGTGCTGGCCTTGCACGCTGCAACCCTAGTCGATCTATGCGAGCGCGCGACCGATGCTGACGAACGCCGCCACGCCGAAGAACTGTTGGGATTTCTCACGCCCATCGTCAAAGCCTGCTTGACCGAGTGGTCGGTCGAATGCACCTACCATGCTTTGCAGTGTTTCGGTGGCCACGGCTATGTCCGTGAATGGGGCATGGAACAGCTGTCCCGCGACGCCCGCATCACCACCATCTACGAAGGCACCACGCAGATCCAGGCGCTGGACCTGTTGGGCCGAAAGGTGATGCAGCAACAAGGCGCGGGGCTCAAGCACTTTCTGGGCATGATCGTCGAGTTCTGCACCGCCGAAACCCAGAATGCCGCGCTGGCCGAGTTTGTTGCGCCACTTGCGCTGATCGCGCAGGACTGGCAAAAACTGACGCTTGATATCGGCAAGCGGACCATGGCCGATCCCGAAGAACTGGGGGCAGCGGCAGTCGATTACCTGTTCTATTCGGGCTACGTGGCGTTGGCTTACTGGTGGGCGCGCTCGGTGGCGGCCGCTGATCGCAGCGCAGCGGGCAGCGAACTGGCCAATGCCAAACGCGAAACCGCACGTTTTTATTTTCAGCGCATCTTGCCGCGCACCTTGACTCACGGCGCAGCCATCCGGGCTGGCGGCGGCAGTTTGATGGGACTGGCCGAGACCGCTTTTGCCTCCTGAAGCACTCCCTTGCAGACCGGCTGCGCGGCTGCCGCCGGTTTGCGCATAATGCAGTCTCTTTCCGCCACGCAATCTGTTAAGCCAATGCACATTCAGGCCGGTGATATCGAGCTTCTGGTCCGCGCAGCCGGCGCCGACGACGACGCATTCATCCTTGCCTTGGCCGAGCGATTTGTCGATTTCGAACTGCCCAAATGGCGGCGCAGAAATGTCTTGCTGGAAGGCATCCGTCGCGACATCAGTCGCCATCTGGAAGATCAGCCGCCCGGCTCGTTCATGTACGTGGTCGAGGACGACAGCAGCGGAGATCGAATCGGATTCATGCATATCCAATTGGTCGTCGATTTTTTCACCGGCCATCAGAATTGCCATATTTCCGATATCGCGGTGATCAAGGGCATGGACGGCAAGGGCATCGGCAAGGCCTTGCTTGGGTACGCTGAAAAATTTGCCCGCGAGCACCGCTGCGAGCGTATGCAGCTCGCCGTGTTCCCCGGTAACACCCGCGCCAGGTCCACTTACGAGGCGGCGGGCTTTGGCGTTGAAATGCTGCGGATGGTGAAGCCGCTTTAGCGGGTCGCTGGGTGGCAGCGCCGCACTCACGTCACGCCGATCAGATATGCTCGGGCGTCGACTGCAGGCGGTGCTCGCACGGTCTGCAGTGATCGGCATTGATCAGCGAGGAAGCGCATGGCCATCGAGGTCGCGCATAGCGCCAACGTTCATGCGACCCGCGTGCTGTCGCTGGATGCGACTGGCCGCATTCTGGATTGGATTTCCTGGCAAGACGCCACCTGCCTGTACGTGCGCGGTGCCGTTGCCTGGACGCTGGGGCAGCCTTGCCTGCTGATTCACGGCGGCTGGAATCGACACGCGGGGCAGCAGAGTCTGATCGAACTGCATCCCATCGTTGCTGCGCGTGGACATGCGCGCTTGCATGCGTCGGACCCCGCACCTGCGTTGACCAACATCGCGCTGTTTGCGCGCGACAGTCATCTTTGCATGTACTGCGGCCAGCAGTTTCCGCGGCACGCGCTCACCCGTGACCACGTCCTGCCGCTGTCACGCGGAGGTCGAGACAATTGGCAGAACGTCGTCAGTGCCTGCCTGCACTGCAACGTCAAGAAGGGTAGCCGTACGCCGCAACAGGCGTCGATGCCGCTGCTGGCGGTGCCGTATCGGCCCAGCTGGGTTGAGCATCTGATCCTCTCCAATCGCAATATTCTGGCCGACCAGATGGAGTTCCTGCGCAGCCATTTGCCGCGAAGGCGGCGTGAGCTGATGGTGTGAGCGCAAGAACCCGTCCCATTTGAGCGATCGCTGTGGCTGTTGCACTGCGCCTCGCCGGCTTCACATGTCTGCCGCGTTTCAGCAGCCCGCATAAGCGCCTGCAGACGCAAGCGCAGCTGTCCGGATCGCCTGCAATCGAGGGTTGTTCATTGACGTCGCCCGCCGCTTGCCCAACACTTCTTCGGTTTAGGCGACGCCGTGCTCGCCCACATCGCATCGGGGTAAAACAATCGTGAACATCAGAACCTTGGGCTTGTCCGGGCTGGACCGGGACGAGGAAACGCTGTTTCGCCAACTTTTTGATGCGGTGCACGAGCCGGGTTGGGCGTTGGCGGAAGAAAAGGACGCTGGCGTCTTATTGATCGATTTTGATTCCATGTACGGGCAGATGACGTGGCTGCGGGCTCAAGGGGGGCCGCGACCGATTGTCGCCCTGACCGCTGGCGCTCGCGCTGACGCAAGCATCATCTTGAAGCGGCCAGTCAGTGAAAAAGCCTTGCGTGATCTGTTGCGCAAACTGGTCAACCAAGTGCCTGCCGAGGAAATCGCTGTCGACGCCAGCAAAAGTCAGGCCGACGCGCCCACCTCAAACTCGGCTCCCACTGCCGAACTATCATCTGTCATTGATGCGGCTGAACCGATCGTTGCGGCGATGCCCGAAACTCCCCCGGCACCTTTGCAGCGCACGCTGCTGGATTTTTTGCGCCCCGGTGTACTGGTTGGCCCGGCCAGCTTGCGAGATGCCCAACCTGGCCTCGTGGTCGATGTCGCCGCCGGCCGATATCTGGGCGGATCAGCGCTCAAGCCGCTGGCCACGTTGTGCGCGCGCGCGCTGGAAGACGATGATTGGCAGATACTGTTGGCCAGCGAATACGCATCGCTTCAGGCCGAAAGCGGTGACCCACAACCCCTCAATCGGTTGATCTGGCTCGCCGGCCTGCATGGTTTCGATGGTCAGTTGTGCCCGGACCTGGCCACTGCCTTGCGCTTCAAGTTGGCCAAGTGGCCACAGTCCGAACGCGAGTATCCGCGCCAATTTCGGATCGCAACCGCGCTTTTCAAGCAACTCAGCAGCGTTGAGGAGTTGGCTGCCGCCAGCGGCGCCAGCATTTCGGAAGTGGCTGACTACATCAACGCCTGCCATGCAATCGGCATCATTGAAGTGGAGCGTCCAGCGCCGCCGAAGCCCGACGTACCCGTGACACCGCCGCGTGGTGGGCTTTTGGGTCGCCTTCGTCGCGGTTGATTGCGGGCCAAACCATCACAAGTCGCGTAGTACGCGAGCAGCGGCGCCGCACAGAAGCGCCAGATTTGGCCTCACTGTTGCCACACTGTTCCTTGCTGCGCGGACGCCGAGCGCCGAAAATGGCGCTGGGTTGCAACCAAGACCAGCAGATATTGAACAGGCATGATTGAGCAGACATGATTGATGCTGCACGCTTTCCCCTGCTGGCGCAGATCGGCTCCCCCGCCGATTTGCGCCGCATCGATGAATCCCAATTGGCCACGGTGGCACGCGAGCTGCGTGGCTATCTGATCGACTCGGTGGGTCGCAGCGGCGGACACTTTGGCGCCGGTCTCGGCGTCATCGAATTGACCGTTGCCCTGCACTATCTATTCGAAACGCCGACAGATCGACTGGTATGGGATGTCGGCCATCAGTGCTACCCGCATAAAATTCTTACCGGCCGCCGCGACCGCATCCACACGGTCAAGCAAAAAGAGGGCTTGGCACCGTTCCCACGCCGTGAGGAAAGCGAGTTCGATACCTTTGGCGTGGGCCATTCCTCGACTTCGATATCCGCCGCGCTGGGCATGGCTATCGCCCTCGCGCGCGCTGGCGATCCGCGCAAAGTGGTAGCTGTGATCGGCGACGGCGCGATGACCGCTGGCATGGCCTATGAGGCGCTCAACCACGCCGGCGGCATGGATCCCGAGCCCAATTTGCTGGTGATTCTCAACGACAACCGGATGTCGATCTCGGAGAACGTGGGCGGCATGACCAAGATGTTTGGTCGTATCACCGCCAGTCGCACCTTGAATGCGATGCGAGAGAGTGGCAAACGGCTGTTCGGCAACAAGCGCAAGGGTGCGGCGCGGTTTGTTCGGCGTTGGGAAGAACATTGGAAAGGCATGTTCGTGCCATCCACTCTGTTTGAGGAAATGGGCTTCCACTACACCGGGCCCATTGATGGCCACGACCTGGCCGCTTTGGTGGCTTCGCTGAAAACCCTGAAGACCTTGAAGGGCCCGCAGCTGCTCCACGTGATCACTACCAAAGGCAAGGGCTTTGAGCTCGCCGAGGGCGATCAGATTGAGTACCACGCCGTGGGGCCGTTTGATCCCAGCGTTGGCATCGTCAAGAAGGCCGGGGCCGGCAAGGCGACTTACACGCAGGTGTTTGGTGACTGGCTGTGTGACATGGCGGCGGCGGACGCACGCCTGCTCGCGATCACTCCCGCTATGCGCGAAGGCTCGGGCTTGGTGCGTTTCTCGAGGGAATACCCAAGCCGCTATTTCGATGTGGCGATTGCCGAACAGCACGCGGTGACCTTGGCTGCCGGCATGGCCTGCGAAGGCAGCAAGCCCGTCGTTGCGATCTACTCGACATTTCTGCAACGCGGCTTTGATCAGCTGGTCCACGATGTCGCGATACAGAACCTTGATGTCCTGTTCGCGGTTGATCGCGCGGGCGTGGTCGGACCAGACGGTGCGACCCATGCCGGCAGCTTTGATTTGAGCTATCTGCGCTGTTTGCCGAACATGGTCGTCATGGCGCCCGCCGATGAGCGCGAATGTCGGCAAATGTTGAGTACTGGCTATGCACACCAGGGACCGGCTGTCGTGCGCTATCCGCGTGGCAGCGGCCCGGGCGTCGCCATTGCCGACACGCTGGAGACCTTGCCAATAGGCAAAGCAGAGCCGCGTCGGCGCGGCCGCAACGTGGCCTTGCTGGCTTTTGGCCCCATGCTTGAAGTCGCGCTTGCCGTGGGCGAAGATCTCAATGCCAGCGTGATCAACATGCGCTTCATCAAACCTTTGGATGGCGACCTACTGCGCGAGCTGGCGCGCACCCACGCGGCATTCGTGAGTATTGAAGACAACGCTATTGCCGGTGGCGCCGGCAGCGCGGTGGCCGAGTTTTTCGCAAGCTCCGGAATCCACGCGCCGATGCTGCATCTGGGCTTGCCCGACGCGTGGCTGGAGCACGCCAGCCGCGAACAAGTGCTCGCAGAGGCAGGGCTCGACGCCGCAGGCATCAAGGCTGCCATCTTGCAACGCTTTCCGCGTGAGCCGCAGCTCGCGCCGCGCACGGCCGCAGGCTGACGATGATCAGCGTGCCTGTCTCTTGGCTGAGTCGCGATGGCAGCGCCCGTTTGCATGGGGTTCTGCTGCAGGATGGCGGCAGTGTGTTGTTGCAGTACCAGACGCGCGATTGGCATCAGGGCGCGCAGCGCTCGACCGCACGTGAACTCAAGCTCAGCGCAGATAACATTGTCCTGGTCGGCTATTCCGCAGGGCTGTTATGGAGTTCGCCACGGATCGAAATCCAGTCGTCCGACTTTGTTTCACTTGCAGCATTGGATGCAGATCAATCGGGCCACCTGCGGTTTCGCGTGCGTGGCAGGCAACGCACTGCGGCCAAAAAACTGGTTCAGGAACTCAACTCGGCGTTGGCTGAAGTGCGTTTTTCGCGCTGGACGCGTGACATGGATCGCTTGGCACCGACGCCGCCAAGCGCGGATGAAGCCAAGCCCGGCGAGTGAACACGGCGCTCAGACGCGTCTGATCAAGCGGGCCTGATCAAGCGGCCCTGATCAAGCGGCCCTGATCAGGCGGGCCTGATCAACGCACGTGATCCGGCCTCGGTAATCAAACTTGATGTTGAACTTTTTTTGCAAATGCGTTCTCCAAGTTGCCCATGCATGCACGCTTTCCCACATTGCCGGTGTTCATTGGATTGGCACTGATGTTTCCGCTGGCCAGCCTTGCCGCCAGCATGGGTTCAGGCCCGCTGCGGACTGATCACCTCACCTCGCAATTGGTGGCGCAATCAACGACAGCGGTTGCCGGCCAGCCTCTGCGACTTGGCCTGCGAATGGTCCACGATCCGCACTGGCATACCTATTGGCGAAATCCAGGCGACTCTGGCCTCGCCACCCGGATCGAGTTGGAGCTGCCTGCGGGCGTGACTGCTGGCGAAATCGAATGGCCGGCACCGCGGCGATTCGACGTCGAGGGCATCATCAATTTTGGCTATGCGGAGACGCTGTTGCTGCCGATCACGCTGCAGGTTGCAGCGGGCTTTGCTGGTGCTTCAGTCAACATCACGGCGCACGCCAGTTGGCTGGTTTGCGAAGTTGAATGCGTGCCCGGCCGTGGCAGTTATCAGCTGCAGGTGCCCATTGCGGATGGGCCGACCGATAGAACTGCGTCCGCAGACCCTCGCTGGATTGCCGACTTTGATTTGGCCAGCAAGCGGCAACCGCGATCGCTTGAAGCCAACGCCGGGATGCGCCGCGTCGATGAGCATGTGCTCGTCGACATCCACAGCAGCAACCTGCCACCCGATATCGCCGCCTGGGAAATCTTTCCGCTGCAACCACAGATCATCGTCAACGG
>JBBQQV010000061.1:0-10494 GCA_038215505.1 Lysobacterales bacterium | reverse complement strand
GACCAACTGGGCCCGATCTTTGACGAGTTCTATCAGGTTGATAACCCCGTCTGGACACGTGGACGCGGGTTCGGGCTGGGATTGACGATCGTGCGCGAGCTCGGACTGCTGCTAGGTCATGCTGTCGCGGTGCGATCACATCCGGGCAAGGGCTCGGTATTTGCAGTGAGCGTTCCGCTGGCTCCATCTAGCGAGCACGAAGCGCGGCACGCGGTAACTCTTGCACAATCGGGTTCAACGACCGGATGCACGATCGCGCTGGTGGAGGACGATCCCGGTGTGCGCGAGACGCTGGAAGCCTTGTTGACCGATGCCGGTCATACCGTGATTTCAGCCAGAGATGGGCCAGCAGCTCTGGCGCTGGTAAGCGAAGGCGCGATCCTTCCCGATCTGGTGCTGACCGACTACAACTTGCCCGGCGGCATGAACGGCGTTGTTGTGCTGGCCAACCTGCGAGCAGTGCTAAAGCGGCATGTGCCCGGAATTGTGCTGACCGGCGATATCTCAAAGGATGCGCTGGCCGAAATCGAGCTGGCCGATTGCCTGATGCTCAGCAAGCCGGCAACCGCCGCCAAGCTGCACGCAGCAATCCGAAACGTGACGCCCGATGGCAGCGCCGATCATGGCCCCGGCCCAGCACATCACACCCGGTTGATCTGCATCCTCGAAGACAATCCCGGTTTCCGTAAAGCGATGCTGAGCGTTCTGGGACATGAAAACTGGCAGGTGACCACCTATCCCAGTGCCGAGGCTTTTCTGGCTGCGGAAACCACTGGTGCAGACCGGTGCCTGATTATTGACACCAACCTGCCGGGTATAAGCGGAATTGCGCTGATCGAAATGCTGCGCGCCAGAGGCGATAGCTTGCCTGCTGTGCTAATCACGGGAACCGGTGACATCGCCATGGCGGTGCAGGCGATGCGCTCGGGCGCGAGCGATTTCATTCAGCGGCCCGTCAGCCGTAAGGATTTGATCGAGAGCATTGAACGCGCTGTCGCTGGTGCGACGTCAGGGCGCAGCCGGGATGCTGTTGGTGATGCAGTTGTCCAGAAACTGGCCTCGCTGACGGTGCGGCAAAAAGACGTGCTCGACCGGGTGATGGCGGGCGATCCGAGCAAGAACATCGCCGCAGATCTCGGAATTTCGCAGCGCACTGTTGAAAGTCACCGTGCACAGATCATGCAAAAACTGGGCGCTCGAACCATCCCCGATCTTGTCCGTGCAGTGCTTTTGACCACGCCTGCATAACGCCGCCTTGCGCCGTTGACCCACTTGGCATTTCCTCGCGCGACATCAGCGCCTGAGGATTCGGGTCAGTACTTTCCGGTTCTATCGCAGTCCGAACCACGGCCTTATCCGCATGGCAAGGCGCACCAAGCTTCGCCAACCAGCTTGGCGCCGAGATTTGGTAGTCAGCCAAAGTCAGTCCCACGCGGGCTGCCGCAATCATCGAAAAGGATAAAGCAATGGTGGACCGTCCCAGCAATTTTCTGTCCGGCTCGGCTTGATAGCCCATGTCGGCGAGCCAATTTCTAAACCCAGATACCGAACTCGCCCATGCCGCGATTGATCAAGTCGGCGGTCGGCGACGCGACTTCATTCACATTGCTGCGCTTGGCACCGCCGGGATAGGAGCCGCAGCGGCAGCGATTCCCTTGATTGACTCGTTGAATCCGTCCGCAGACGTGTTGGCGGTATCGACGACGGTGGTGGACTTAACGGCAATTGCGGTGGGTACGGCAGTCGTTGTCGCCTACCGCTCACAACCTCTATTCGTCCGTCATTTGTCAGCAGAGGAAATCGCGCAAGCCAATGCCGTTCCGCTTTCAATCTTGCGTGACCCGCAGACCCTTGCCGAGCGAACCAAAGCGGGCAAGTCGGAATGGCTGGTTACGATGGGCGTCTGTACCCATCTTGGATGTGTGCCGTTGGGTGCACGCACGGGTGAAGATCGGGGCCAATATGGCGGATATTTTTGCCCCTGCCACGGGTCCTCCTACGATACTGCGGGGCGAATTCGGAGAGGTCCTGCACCTCGAAATCTTGATGTTCCGGATTATATCTTCGTGGCGCCGACCAAACTTCTGGTCGGTCAAAAGGCGTGATCTCTCTTTCGTTTGACGCGTCTCGCATCATGTTGAACATGGTGCCATAAGTGGCTCAGGATCCGATTTCGGCCGATTGGGCTTTTTTGGGTTTGACCAAATGCGGCCATCGGAACCTATTTGACGGCCGCAAATATGTTCAGATCTCGATGCGCTCGGCAAGGACAAGTGCATTCTTCACGTCGACCCCAAGATAGCGGACGGTGTTCTCGATCTTGGAATGGTCCAGCAGAATCTGCACCGCACGAAGATTTCCGGTTGTTCTGTAGATCATGGCCGCTTTGGTGCGCCGCATTGAGTGGGTACCAGAGTCTTCACGTCGCAACCCGACTGCGGTGACCAATTCATCGAAAAAGCGCGGATATTGCCGTATGCTTATTGGATAGCCGGAATGGATCCTGCATGGGAATACGAAATCATCGTTGGCGCAGCCCCGCCGCAGAAGCCATATTATGAGGCTGGCGCGAGCATCCGCGGCGATTTCGAATTGCACAGGTCTTATGGCTATATTCAGACGCATCGCTGACCAATCCTGAGCCATTTGCCGAAAGGCAGGCCCTTGGATGGAATGGAGCAAAGCCGCGTGTCGGTTTTCAGAATAATGGCCAGACACGCGGCCGCTCTACCAGTCCCGGACAGATGCAGCCGATGAAGCACAAATGCTGTGAAGTCGCTGGGTCATTGGAATACCTATTTTAAAGTGCCGGAATTCACTTTCACCGCTTGGTCCCTGGCGCTCAGGCAGCGCAAGGTTTGCCGGATCGCACCCACCTCATTGGGTGTCGAGATAACTCCCAATCGTCTCGCCGAAGAGAGCGAGGCCTTCCTCAAGATATTCGCCCACCAATGGTATCCCGATCACATAGCGAGGCGTTCGCTCGCGACCGATGTCTTGTGCCGCGTCCCTGGCGGCTTGCCAGTTCGCCAGCTCGAAATCCCCGCGTCCCAGCCAGATCAGCGCAATCAAATCCAGTTGTTCATCATCATTAAGATCGCTGATGACAGAGACCAATTCATGCTGCGTTTGATCGTTCGGCCCAAATTCGAGCGCATCAACGCTTCCGTCGTCACTTGGATTTGAGCCACTGTCTGGATCAGACTGGGGCACCTTAACATCAAATTCGCGAGCCTTGAGAACAATAGAGAAGGCGACATTGGGCGTAATCGTAAGAGTCGCCATGCTCGAGTTCCTGACAGGTTGAATGCGAACCCAAAAAGCATGGGACGCGATGCCAACCATAGTCGGGAGCCGATGGTTCGGAGAGGCACGGCATCTACTCATAGGGACAGAGACGAGGGGCCCGTGGCTCGACCGGGAATGCCGGTCTGTCCGGTTCTGGCCGCATCGACATAGGCAAGACCGCGAGTAAACCCGCCGATCTCGGCATTACTGGCGGTCGGCTAGTCTTGTGGGTGCGGGCACCGAACTGAACCGACGGACATCGATCAATGGAAATTCTAATCAGGCATTCGGGTGTGGGGTGGCACTTTCATGACCTGCCCGATCAGCTGCTTACCCGATAGGACCCCGAACCCAGCGCACATTCAAACGCGGTCGCCTCCGAATGAAATGCTCAGGCGTAATCTGCAAATCTGTCCGGCGTCGTTTTGAGATACTCCGGTAGCTTCGTGCCGGAAGTCAGGCGCGCAGCGTCGTTCTTAGTAGATTCCGACCCTGCCCCTTCCCGACCAACTTCGCGACACAGCCTGCGCAGTTTCAGGCACCTTATTCGGAAAAGAAAGCGAGAGGTAAAGACCTTGGATCGTGTCAAAGATAAAGTCGCATTGGTAACAGGCGGCGCGCGCGGCATCGGGGCGGCATATGCGCGGATTCTCGTGGCCGAGGGCGCAAAGGTAATCATTGGCGATGTGCTTGATGCGCAGGGAGAGACTCTCGCAATTGAGCTTGGCACCAATGCGCGATATGTCCACCTCGACGTAACCGAGCCCTCTCAATGGAGCGAAGCGGTCGATTTTGCGGTCAAATCGTTTGGTGGACTCAACATACTCGTCAACAATGCTGGAATTGCATCCAGCGCCCCGATTACAGAGTTCAAGCTCGATGTATGGCGAAAAACCATCGACATAAACCTCACCGGGACTTTTCTGGGCATGCAGTCAGCAATCCCCGAGATCGCCAAAAGCAAAAGTGGCTCAATCATCAATATATCGTCCGTCGAGGGTTTGAGGGGTAGCGTGGGGCTCCATGCATATGTTGCCTCAAAGTTCGGCGTCCGCGGTTTGACGAAATCTGTTGCTCTCGACGTCGCTCACCTTGGTATCCGGGTGAATTCAATTCATCCAGGCCTGATCGAAACTGATATGACCACGAACATACCTGCAGAAGCGCTACAAATTCCAATGGGTCGAAGTGCAAAGCCTGAAGAGGTCGCCAAACTCATGCTATTCTTAGCAAGCGACGAATCCAGTTATTCGACAGGCGCGGAATTCGTTATCGATGGTGGACTGACAATGGCCGTTCCGCACCGTTGATGTAATGCAATCTTTAAAAGCCTAAAATTTTCCAACGCCCCATGACCAACCTCATGCAGAACACACGGAACCCCGCCATTGACCCAACGCATCGAGGAAATCGCCAGCGAAATCGTTCGCCTGCAAGGCGAACTCGACCGCGAGATCGATGCCCGCCGCAAGGTTCTGGGGGTGAAGCTTGCAGCCGGGCTGGTCGGGTTTGAAGAGGGCGTGGTTGCGCAGCAGCGCATACTGCGTCTGAAAGTATCTCGCTTCCTCGCCCAGTCCAGCTTCGGAACAGTGGTCACTGCCCCGCTGATCTACTCGCTGATCGTGCCGCTAGTGCTGCTCGACATCTGGGTCGGGCTGTATCAATCCATATGCTTCCGGGTCTACGGCATCCCCCGCGTGCGGCGCGCGGACTATATCCTGTTTGATCGGCAGCATCTGGCCTACCTCAATTGGATCGAGGCGCTTAACTGCATGTTCTGCGCCTATGGCAACGGGCTCGTGGCTTATGTGCGCGAGGTAAGCAGCCTCACCGAGCAATACTGGTGTCCGATCAAGCATGCGCTGAAAGTCCATGACCCGCACCTGCGGTACTACCAGTTTCTGGAATACGGCGATGCCGATGGCTACAGAGCCCGCCTCGATACGCTGCGCGAACAGCTTGCAGCAGACCGCGAATAAGTGGTGAGGCACACAAAGCAGGACCGCGCCGCCAAGGGACAGGTTCAGGGATGGGCTTTCGGGTTGATCGTGCTTGCGGCGATCGTGTTTGCCGCGCTCCATTTCGGCGATCTGCAAAGCTTTGGTGCGATGCTGCGCAAGGCCCAGCCCCTCTGGTTGGTTGCGGCGGCCGCTCTGCAACTTTGTACCTATGTTTTCGTTGCGATCGGTTGGAAGCTGGTACTCGACAAGGCCGGTGTCACGCTTGCCATCGCGCGGCTCATCCCTGTTGCGGTTTCAAAATTGTGCGCCGATGCCATGCTGCCTGCCGCCGGGATGACTGGGAACATCTATCTGGTGCTCCGCCTTGTAAAGCTGGGCATACCGCGCGGAACGGCTATCGCCGCGCTGCTGATTTCGGTCATCGGATATTATGCGGCGTTTGGCTTGTTGGCGCTGGTGATGCTGCTGATGCTTTGGCTTCACGGCAAGGCAACGCCGCTACTGGCGGGGGTTGTCACTGCATTCCTTTGCGTGGCGCTTGCCATCCCCAGCCTCGCCCTGTGGCTGCGGCAGCGGGGTAACCGTCCCTTGTCGCCCTTTCTTGAACACATCCCACTTGTGCGTTCGCTGCTCCAAGTTGTCGGCGAAGCGCCCAAATCACTGATGGCCGACAAGCGGCTTGTTACAGGTGTTGCAGCCTGCAATGGCGCGATCTTTCTGGTGGATGCCGGGACCTTGCAGATTTGCCTTCTCGCCCTTGGCCAGCAGGCGGACTTCCGCACCGCATTCATTGCGATGATCGGAGCCTGTATTATGACTGCCCTGGTGCCAATCCCAATGGGACTTGGCAGCTTCGAGGCTGGGTCGACCGCAATGCTCACCTTGCTGGGCGTGCCGCTTGCGGCATCGTTGGGGGCAACCCTGCTGCTTCGCGGCTTCACTCTGTGGCTGCCGCTGCTGCCCGGGCTGGTCATGATGCGCGGGGCCGGAGCAAAGGGGTGAACGCCATGGTCGGCGAGCAAGCTCCAGCGACGCAGATCAATGGTTCAAGACGGTTGCGCTATTGAGCGCTCGGCCTCCGGCAGACTGCTTGGGGAAATCCGGGTTCCGACCATCGCGATAAGGGCCAGCACCGATGGCTGCAAGACCGAAGAGACTGGTATTATCCGTCCCCCAGCGACCGCTGCCGCCAGGCAGATGGTCTGGTCTGACATTCGGGATCTGTTTCGAGGAGGGCGGGTGCATTCATCGCACTGGCTAACTTAGTATCCACGGTCAGCTGGAAGCAGCCTAAGAAACTACCCGGCAAGGCGAGCCTAGCGAGCTTGCGTAGTTTCCGGTGGCATACAACGCCTGTGATCTGCGCCAGACAGCGATTTCCCGCTATCGCGCATGGGCTATTTGGGCCCTCGGAGACTTGTTTTGCCCCAAACCTCGCCCACCCGATCATACGTAGCACTTTTCGAACCTGCCCAAGCGGGCGCTTTTCGGCTCGACAACCGCATCGTGATGGCGCCCCTGACCCGCAACCGCGCCGGCCCGGGATTGGTGCCGGGACCGTTCGCTGCTGAATATTACCGCCAGCGGGCTTCGGCCGGAATGATCATTGCCGAAGCAACTCAAGTCTCCGCGCAGGCTCAGGGCTATGCGAATACGCCGGGATGCTACACCAAGGAACAGGTACAAGGGTGGCGCACAGTGACCGACCTAGTTCACGCCGAAGGCGGCACCATCGTGGTCCAGCTTTGGCATACTGGTCGCGTCTCGCACACCAGCTTCCAGCCGGACCACCTCGCCCCAGTCGGCCCATCTGCGATACGGGCCAAGACCCAGACATTCATCATTGGCGCGGATGGCAAAGGGGCATTTGCCGATTGCTCAATGCCGCGCGCGCTGACGTTGGACGAAATCCCCGGCATTGTCTTAGACTTCCGCCACGCGGCGCGCTGCGCCATGGATGCCGGGTTCGACGGCGTGGAAATCCATGGCGCGCACGGCTACCTGTTAGACGCCTTCTTGCGCGATGGCACCAACCACCGGACCGATGCCTATGGGGGCTCGATCCAAAACCGCGCCCGGTTGCTGGTCGAGGTGTCCCAAGCGTGTGCCGATATAATCGGTGCGGACCGGCTTGGCGTGCGCATTTCGCCTGTTTCTACCGCCGGAGATTCGTTTGACAGCCAGCCCCAACGCCTGTTCGAATATGTCGTACGCCAGTTGAACGCCATAGGGCTTGCTTACCTTCACGTCGTGGAGGGCGATACCGGCGGCGCGCGCGACAATCTGCCATTTGACTATGCCGCCTTGAGCGCGTGTTTCGGCGGGCAGTGGATGGTCAACAATGGCTATGACCGGGCGATGGCAATCGATGCCGTGGCCTGCGGACGCGCCGATCTGGTTTCATTTGGCCGGCCGTTCCTCGCCAACCCTGATCTTGTTGACCGTCTGCACCGCGACGCACCGCTGAACCCGATGATGGACACATCGACGATCTATGGTGGCGGCGCGCACGGGTATACCGACTACCCGACGCTCAGGGAGACCCAAGCACTGGTTCCGTAATGTCATCGGCGCTCCCCGCGCAGTCAGTCGGATCGGTCGGTCCGAACGCAGAACCGCCGTTCTGGTCCAAGTCGGTTGCCGATACCTGCTCCGCTTTGGCATGCAGCCTGAAGGGCTTAAGCAGCACTGATGCCGCCACCCGGCGCGCCCGCTACGGAGCGAACGCGGATGCGGAGCCCGAGCGCACTGGGCCTGTCCGCGCGGTCGTGCGGCGCTTGCTTGAGCCGCTCTCCCTCATCCTGCTGATTGCAGCCATAGTCTCTGCCGGGACCGGCGATGCGGTTGGCGGATCGATCATCGCGCTGATCCTGATCGCTTCGGTCGGGCTCGATACGCTTCAGGAAGGCCACGCGGTCCGCGCCGCAGAAGTCTTGCGCCAGTCCGTGGCCATAACCGCCGAAGTCAGCCGAGACGGCACATATGTGCAAGTCCCGGTCGATCAGGTCGTGCCCGGCGATCTCATCCGCGTCCGCGCGGGCGATATCATCCCGGCCGATGCGCTGGTCACCGCCAGCACTGCGTTTGCCGCCAACGAAGCTGCGCTGACCGGCGAGCCCTATCCGGTCGAAAAGCGGCCCGGCGCGGTTGCCGCCGCATCAGCCAGCGCGGCGACCGGCGCGCTGTTTCGCGGCGCAGTGGCGTTGACCGGCGAAGCCACCGCGCTTGTGGTGAACACCGGGCGGTCGACACTTTTCGGGGCCGCCGCAGCCGCGCTGGCCGATGCCACCGAGACTTCGCCCTTCGCAGCGGATTTGCGTGCCTATGGCCTGCTTACGGCCCGGTTGACGATGGTGCTGGTGGTGGTGGTTATGGCTGCGAGCGTGTTTCTCGGCCGCCCTCTCCTCCAGTCGCTGCTGTTTTCCGTGGCCCTCGCCGTCGGACTGATGCCCGAACTGCTGCCGATGATCACGACCGTCACCCTCTCGCGCGGGGCCATGCGCATGGCGAAGCGCAAAGTGATCGTGAAGCGCCTCGCCGCGATCCACGATCTGGGCGCGATGACCGTGCTTTGCACCGACAAGACAGGCACGCTTACGTCCGCCGAGATCACGCTGGCGCGCAGCATTGCCTTTGCCGGAACCGACGACCCGCGCCCAGCCTTGCTGGCCGCAATCGCAGCAATCCTCGGCGGTGACCGGGGCGCGCTCGATGCTGCGCTGGTCGCCGCCAATCCCGATACGACGGCGGGCTGGACTCTGTTGGGCCGCCATCCGTTCGACTTTGCGCGCCGCCTTGGGTCGGTGCTGGCACAAGGCCCGGAAGGCGCAGTTTTGATCGCCAAGGGCGCGCCTGAAGCCGTGCTGGCGCTCTGTACTACGTTTCGCAGCGGCAGCACGGTGGCAGGAATGACCGAGGCCACGCGCGCCGAGGCCCTCGCGCTGGTCCATGCGCTTGCCGAACACGATGGGCTGCGCACCATCGCCGTCGCTTCGCTTCCGTGGGTCGGCGCGGGACATGATCCTGCGACGGCGGATGAGATCGCGTTGGTCTTTGAGGGCCTCTGCGCGTTTGCGGACCCGCCCAAGCCGACGGCGGCGGCGGCAATTGCGCGGCTTGCCGCCCTCGGAGTGCAGCTCAAGATCCTGTCGGGGGATGATCCGGTGGTGGTCAAGCGGCTGGCGGGGCTGGTGGGTCTGAGGGCCGATCGCGTGCTGTCCGGTGCTGACGTAGCGCATCTAAGCGATGATGCGCTCGCCGTTCAGGTGCGGACGGTCGATGCTTTCGGTCGCCTTGCGCCGGATCAGAAGTCGCGCGTGGTTCGCGCATTGCAGGCGCGCGGCGCGGTGGTCGGCTATCTGGGTGATGGTATCAACGATGCTCCGGCGCTCAAGGCCGCCGATATCGGCCTCTCGGTATCTGGCGCGACAGGAGTGGCGCAAGCGGCGGGGGATATGATCCTGCTCGATCAGGATCTGTCCGCTGTCGCCGACGGGGTAGAGGAAGGGCGCCGCACCTTCGCAAACATCCTCAAATACGTGCGCATGGGCGCGAGTTCCAACTTCGGCAACATGTTGTCGATGGCGGTGGCATCACTGTTCCTTCCATTCCTGCCCATGCTCCCGACGCAGATCCTGCTCAACAACCTGCTCTACGATCTGTCGGAGATCGGCATCCCATTTGATGCCGTCCGTCCTGAGGCGGTTGCCCGGCCGCAGGTCTGGGACATGCGCGGGATCATCCGCTTTGCCGCAGTGATGGGGCCGCTATCCTCGACA
This sequence comes from Lysobacterales bacterium, assembly GCA_038215505.1. Classification (GTDB taxonomy): domain Bacteria; phylum Pseudomonadota; class Gammaproteobacteria; order Xanthomonadales; family Xanthomonadaceae; genus JANNWF01. The sequence continues at coordinate 467 of JBBQQV010000061.1, read as the reverse complement.
TTCGATCTCCTGACGTTCGCGGGACTGATTTTCCTGTTCCAAGCTTCGCCTCCGGAGTTCCAGACCGCATGGTTCCTTGAATCGATGGCGACCCAAGTCCTCGTCATCTTTGTTATCCGCACCAGCGGCCGCCCGTGGGCCGATCTGCCGCGCCCAGTGCTGACTGCTACATCGCTCGGCGCTCTGCTCATTGCCATGGTGCTGCCATTTACGCCTGCCGCAGCGCTATTCGGCTTCGTTCCGCCGCCTCTGGCCATGACCTGCGGCATTCTGCTGCTTGTGGTGCTCTATCTGGTCTCAGCCGAACTTCTCAAGCAGACCGCGCTCCGGAATGTTCAACAGCGAACGCACCGCCGGACAGCGCGCCGTCGGCACAAGCGCCCAGCTTAGCCGGGCAGGTGGTTGAAGTCGGCGATGGCTCCTCACCGCCAAAACTAGATCGTCCCAAGCCCAGGCACCCGACCGGC
>JBBQQV010000060.1:0-10579 GCA_038215505.1 Lysobacterales bacterium | reverse complement strand
CCCATCGTGCTTTTCATGAAGGGCACGCCGCAGTTTCCGATGTGTGGTTTTTCCAGCCGTGCCACCCAGGCATTGAAGGAGTGTCGCGCCCAGTTCAACCACGTCAACGTGCTGGAGGATCCCGAAGTGCGCGCCAATCTGCCGCGCTTTTCCAACTGGCCGACGTTCCCGCAGTTGTTCGTCAACGGTGAGCTGATTGGCGGCTGCGACATCGTCGTCGAGTTGCACGCTGCCGGCGAATTGCAGCGCATCGTCACCGAGGCGCAGAAGTCCGCTTGAGCTGTCAATTTCAAGCGGCCACATTCAAATGATCGTACTCAGTGACATGCTCGCACCGGCCAATGTGCTGGCCGGCCTGGTGATTCTGGTGACGGGTGCCTGTGGCGCGTTGGGGGAGGCAGGGACGCACGCCTGTGCGAAGGCGGGCGCGACTGTGGTGTTGCTGGGTCGACGCGTGCCCAAGCTCAACAAACTTTACGACGCGCTGGTGGCGAGTGGCGCGCCGACGCCGGCCATCTATCCACTGGATATGGAAGGCGCGACACCCACCGACTATGCACAGATGGCCGATGCCATCAACAATGAATGTGGCCGACTCGATGGCGTCTTGCACACGGCGGCCGCGTTCAAGGGATTGACGTCGATGGCCAGCACGCCGCCTGAGGACTGGGTGCGCGGCCTGCACGTCAACGTCACCGCGCCGCAATTGCTGACCCAAGCCTGTTTGCCGCTGCTAGGCAACGCCAACGACAGCGCCGTAGTGTTTGCACTCAACGACGTTGCCGCCACTTCGCGCGCCTATTGGGGTGCCTATGGTGTTGCTCAACAGGCATTGCGCGGGCTGATTGCTGTGTTGGCCGATGAGCTTTCCGCCGGTCCGATTCGAATCCATGGGTTGCAGCCGGGCCCCATGCGCACGGCCCTGCGCGCGCGCGCCTGGTCAGCGGAAGACGCATCACAGTGGCCGCCGGCCACGGTTTATGCACAAGCATGTGTCTGGTTGCTGAGCGAGGCCGCGCGGCCGCAACACGGTCGCGTCATCGAGGTCCGTGCGTGACGACGTTATCGGCGGCAATTCTGCTGTTCATGATCCTCGACCCACTCGGCAACGTGCCGGTGTTCCTCAGCCTGTTGAAGCCCTTGCCGCCGCACCGCCGGCGCATTGTGTTGGCCCGCGAGTTGTTGATTGCGCTGGGTGTGTTGTTCGCGTTTCTGTGGGCGGGCCAGTACATCCTCGCCGCCATGCATCTGCGCCAGGAGTCGGTCTCGATTGCAGGTGGCATCATCCTGTTTCTGATTGGCCTGCGAATGATCTTTCCATCGTCGGAGAGCATGTTTGGCGACACCGATGACGGCGAACCGTTCATTGTCCCACTGGCCATCCCGATGGTCGCCGGTCCATCGGGCATGGCGGCGGTGATGTTGCTCGGCACTCAGGAACCTGATCGCATGACCGACTGGAGTTTGGCGTTGGCCGCCGCGTGGCTGGCGACCGCGATCATTCTGTTCAGCGCGACGTGGTTGTATCGATTGCTGGGTCGGCGAGCGCTGATGGCCGTCGAGCGGCTGATGGGCATGCTGTTGGTAGCGCTTTCCGTGCAAATGTTCCTAGACGGCATCGCGGTCTATCTCAAACTGGGTGCGTCTGCCTGATGTGCGTCGCCGGCTAGCTCAATGTCAGAGCGCTTTCAGTTGGTTGCACCGTTTCGCCCTTCTGGCGATCAACCCGAAGCCATTCGACGATTGATCGCCGGCTTTGAGAACGGCGTGGCGCATCAGACGCTGCTGGGTGTGACCGGCTCAGGCAAGACCTACACCATTGCCAATGTCGTTGAAGCCGTGCAAAAGCCGACCATCGTGCTGGCCCCCAACAAGACATTGGCGGCGCAGCTTTACGGCGAATTCAAAGAGTTTTTCCCGAACAACGCGGTCGAGTACTTCGTCAGCTATTACGACTACTACCAGCCGGAAGCCTACATCCCGTCTTCCGACACATTCATCGAGAAAGACAGCGCCATCAACGAACACATCGAACAGATGCGTTTGTCGGCGACCAAGGCACTGTTGGAGCGGCGCGACTCTTTAATTGTTGCCAGCGTGTCGGCGATCTATGGATTGGGCGATCCCAACGAATATTTCCGCATGGTCCTGCACATGGTGCGCGGCGAGCGGATCGACCAGCGCGAACTGATTCGCCGCCTCACCGAATTGCAGTACACCCGCAACGAATTCGAAGTTCGCCGCGGCACCTACCGTGTGCGCGGCGAAGTCATCGACATTCATCCGGCCGAGAGCGAGATCGAAGCGCTGCGCATCGAACTATTCGATGGTGAAATCGAAAACCTGGCGATTTTCGATCCGTTGACCGGCGAAATCCTGCGCCGCATTCCGCGCTTCACGATCTTTCCCAAGACCCACTACGTCACCACTCGCCGCACCGTGCTTGAGGCCATTGAGGCGATCAAGGTTGAACTGGCGGATCGCCTGGAATTTTTCTACGCCAACAATAAACTGGTCGAAGCGCAACGCCTGCAGCAGCGCACCACTTTCGATATCGAAATGATGGCCGAGATTGGCTTTTGTCAAGGCATCGAAAACTATTCGCGACTGCTGACCGGCCGCATGCCCGGTGAAGCACCGCCCTGCTTGTTCGATTATCTGCCACCCGATGCACTGCTGGTGGTCGACGAATCCCATGTCACCGTGCCGCAGATCGGCGGCATGTACAAAGGTGACCGCTCGCGCAAGGAGAATCTTGTTGAGTTCGGCTTTCGGTTGCCTTCCGCGCTGGACAACCGGCCGCTCAAATTCGAGGAGTGGGAGCGCCGCGCGCCGCGCAGCATTTTCGTTTCCGCAACGCCGGCCAAGTACGAACTCAACAAGTCCGAAGGCAGTATCGTCGAGTTGTTGGTGCGCCCCACCGGCCTGCTCGATCCCGCCGTCGAGATTCGCCCCGTCGCCACCCAAGTGGACGACTTGCTTTCGGAAATCAATCTGCGCACCGCGCTGGGCGACCGCGTGCTGGTCATCATGCTGACCAAGCGCATGGCTGAAAACCTTACCGAATACCTGAGCGAACACGATATACGTGTCCGCTATCTGCATTCGGACATTGAGACCGTCGAGCGGGTCGAGATCATTCGCGATTTACGGCTGGGCAAGTTCGATGTGCTGGTCGGCATCAACTTGCTGCGCGAGGGACTGGACATGCCGGAGGTCTCGCTGGTCGCGATCCTCGATGCGGACAAAGAAGGCTTCCTGCGTTCGACCTCATCGCTGATCCAGACCATCGGCCGTGCCGCCCGCAATGTACGCGGCAAAGCGATCCTGTATGCCGACAAGATCACCGGCTCGATGCAGGCCGCGATCGAGGAAACGGATCGGCGGCGGCAAAAGCAGGTCGACTACAACGCCCTCCACGGCATCATTCCCACCACCATCGTGCGGCCGGTCATGGACATCATGGAAGGCGCGCGCGCCGCCGCCAACGAAGAGCGCTCACGCGGCAAAAGCAAGCGCGTCGCCGAGCCGATCGCCGATTACAGCGGCTTGAATCCCGATCAGGCGACCCAGAAAATCAAGAAGCTCGAACAGCAGATGTACAAACACGCCAAGGATCTGGAGTTTGAGGACGCTGCCCGCATCCGCGATCAGATTCACATGATTCGGCAGCAGGCGTTTGTTGGCTGAAGATTTTTTGAGGAGCGTCGTATCGGGCTGTACGGCCGACTGAAGAAAAATTCCTGTCTGGTCAGGAGTCTGGTCGGGATTCTAGCGAGGGCGCTTGCGACTCATGAAGAGTCCGGGCCAAAGTGGGCCACGCAGGAGAAGGGCATGCGAAAGCGATCAACTACCTCCTCACATTTGTTGGCCGCTGGCGGGTGGCTGATTAGCGCCCGGCGGTCGCCTCCTACGGGCAAGTGAAGCTTACCTTCGGTATCTCGCCGCGATTCCGGGCACCGCGCTGGCGCTGCCGGCGGCGCTGTCCGAGTGGATGGGTGGGAAGCTGCTTCGCGCGCCTTTGGGCACTGCTGGTGGGTGCCCGGCCTGCTGGCTGTCGGACTTGCATGGCGGTCAACCTTCGCCGACGTCGATGAACGCCGCTTCGGCCTGAGCCTAGCCCTGCCTGGCGGAACGCTGATGCTCGCGATGGTGCTTGCCTGGCTGCCTTCACGGTGGCAGCGAGCGGGACTAATCGCCGCCGTCGCACTGGTCTGGTATCTGATGGTGCTGGCTGGCCCAAGGCGGGATGACGATGGCGTCTGGCTGCTGGTCGGGTTCGCGCTGTGGGTGGCATTTGTCAGTTTCTTGCGCGGCGATGTCTCGCAACCACCGGTTTCAACGCCAGCTGACCAGAGTCCGGCCTCGCGCCCCATGCCGAATCCTGCATTTCGGCCTCAGACTGCACGCAGGTTGCACCTGCCGAACCGCGCAGCAACACTTCTCGCCGATCAGTTTGCGGCACTGGCGCAGCAGCCGAGCACTTGGTTGCGCGGACTGATTCTCTTCCTGATCTGCTACGGCAGCGGCGCACTGCTGGTAGCCGCGGGCGTTGAGCCGCTGGCGGGGCTGCTGCTGAGGCTCGCCGGCACCCTGCCCGGCAGCGCGGAACCGCCGAGCCACGGCGACTCGGCAGCCTTCGCATATTGGCTCAGCTACGGCATCTTGCCGGTACTGTTCATGGTCCTGCTGGCATCGCCCTAGTGGTCACGTTTGCGCCAATAAGTGCCGCAACCCGAGTCCCGTTAGCCAGCGACGCCCAGCTCGGCCGGACCGCAATCGACTCGTCTCGCAGTTGATCGACACCCCTCGATCCGTTATCCTGCCGTGCTTCGTCGGCCCAACGGCCGCACGATTCGGGCGGTTAGCTCAGCGGTAGAGCACTACCTTGACATGGTAGGGGTCACAGGTTCGATCCCTGTACCGCCCACCAATCGGATCAGCGGCTAGCCTGAATTCGGTTGGACTTGGTCTGATTGAGTACGATTCGATCAGACACCGTAATCCGCACGGCAAGACTCTTTCGCTGGCTTGATCGCCGCGCCTGCACGCCGCCTTGCTCAGGCCGTCACCTATGAGACTGTCCGATGATCGCCGCCGACCTCGAATTTGACCCCGACGACAACTACGCGGAGCGTCGCGATTTCGATGAGGAGGAAGGCGAGCTCGCCGCCGAAGCACTGATCTGGCAGCTGTTGCTGCTGATCAATCCGGACGACGAAGAGGCAGCCGCGCAACAACTCACTGTTTGGCAGGAGTTGATTTCGTCCAGCGAGCCCGACAGTGAAGAAGTGCTTGCCGCCTTGCGCACGGCTACCGATTGGCGCTCCTGCTTTTTTGCCGATCAACTCGATGCTGCAGGTCTGATCGAATGCATCGATGAACTGTCGGCGCGCTGGAATGTGCGCATCGACTGGGATATCGATGACTCCGAAGAAGACTTGCACGCTGCGGAACGGGATCTCCCAAGCCTGCTCAAGCGCGCTCACGAGCAACTTCGCGAGCACGGCTACACGCTTTGGATCTGGCAACCGGCGGAGTCCAGCATCGAAGGAATCCACGCTGGATGGATCACCCGTCGTTGGGACGACGAGGCGGTGGAAGTGGTGGCCAATGCCTTGGGCATCGAGGCTCGGCCGGCGGCTATCGCTTAGCGTTGCTCGAGTTGACATGCTTGGAGAACAGCCATTGCTGGGCGTGGTGCTGGCCGGCGGTGCGTCACGGCGCATGGGCCAAGACAAGGCGCAGTTGCAAGTACGAGGACGCCGCCTGCTGGATCACATGCTGGCGCTGCTGCGCGATTGTGGCATTGACGATTACGTGGTCAGCGGTGCGCACCAAGGCTATCGCTGTGTCGCCGATCTGCACGAGGGTGCTGGCCCAATGAGCGCCTTGCATGCGCTGGCCCAAGCACTGCCAGATTCGCGCTTGTTGATTGTTGCGGTAGACATGCCGGCAATCAGGGTCACCTGGTTGCAGCACCTGCTCAACACCGCACCACGGTCGCGGTGTCTGCACTTTACCGGAGCCCCCTTGCCGTTGAGGCTGGACACGGACGCATTCACTCGTGACGCATTGGGTGACTTGATGACGCGTTGCCAACCTTCCCAGCGCTCGTTGCAGAACCTGCTATTGGCGTTGAGCGCGGATGCGCAAGCATGGCCTACCGACTTTGACCCACGCACCCTGGCCGAGTGCAACACGCCAAGTGAGTGGCAGGCCATGCTTGAACTCATTTCCCAATCGCAGCGTTCGCCATATTCGGACTGACGGGCAGGGCCTCCACTTGAAACGTGGGCCATGTTTGGCCAGATGCATAGCAAGCCGAGTGTCCATGGGCAGCGGCAGGCGGTTCGATACCTCAGCGCGAACGGTTGAGGTGACTTCGACCTGCAACACTGCCGTTCGTTTGACTTGATCGATGAGTTCAACCAAGCTCTCGCAGGGCTTGAGCAACGGCAAGTGCGAGCCGTCAAGCTTGAGTGCCAGCTACTGCAAGCCGGCAGTGAAGAGCGCTCGCACCTCCCCACGGCAGAACTCAGCAACATCCACTCATCAAAGGAAGGCGACGGGCAACCGGCGTCGAAGCGTGCGACATGAGCACTACCCGGACAACACTTCAATCCACGTAGTAGCGAGCGCTCAGCCAGCGGCTTTAGTCATGGGCGCTTGGCGCCCTTTTTATTGCCTTCGATTTTTGCCTCAGGATTCAACCCATGATCACGATTACTCTGCCCGATGGCAGCCAACGCCCATTCGAGCTCGCGCCGAGCGTCGGCGAGGTAGCTGCTTCAATCGGTCCCGGCCTCGCCAAAGCGGCGCTTGCCGGCAAGGTCGACGGCCAACTGGTCGATACCAGCTATCGCATCGAGCGCGATGCGGCGCTTGAAATCGTGACTGACCGTCACCCGGACGCGCTGGAAATCCTCCGTCATTCGACTGCGCACTTGTTGGCCCAGGCAGTGCAGCGTCTGCACCCCGGCGCGCAAGTGACGATTGGTCCGGTCATCGAGAATGGTTTTTTCTACGATTTTTCGTTTGAGCGCCAATTCACCACCGACGACCTGCCGTTGATCGAAGCAGAGATGCAGAAAATCGTCAGCGAGAAACTGCCGCTGTCACGCTCGGTCAAGTCGCGCGATGACGCGGTTGCGCATTTCCGTGGCATCGGTGAGCTGTTCAAGGCTGAGATCATTGAATCGATTCCGGCCGATCAGGAACTGTCGCTATACACGCAGGGAGAATTCACCGACCTCTGCCGCGGCCCGCACGTGCCGAGCACGGATCGACTTCGCGCGTTCAAGTTGATGAAGGTGGCGGGCGCCTATTGGCGTGGCGACTCCAACAATCCCATGCTGAGCCGCATCTACGGCACCGCGTGGCTGAATGACAAAGACCTCAAAGCCCACTTGCTGCAGATTGAGGAAGCCGAGAAGCGTGACCACCGCAAGATCGGCAAGGCGCTCAACCTGTTTCACCAGCAGGAAGAAGCGCCCGGCATGGTGTTCTGGCATCCGAAAGGCTGGGCTTTGTGGCAAGTGATCGAGCAGTACATGCGCACCGTGTACCTGCATTCGGGCTATTACGAAGTGCGCTGCCCACAGATTCTGGATGTATCGCTGTGGAAGAAATCCGGGCACTGGGACAACTACAAAGAAAACATGTTTTTCACCGAGTCCGAGAAGCGCGGCTACGCGGTGAAGCCGATGAATTGCCCCGGCCATGTGCAGATTTTCAACCACGGTCTGCACAGCTACCGTGACCTGCCGATTCGTTACGGCGAATTTGGTGGCTGCCATCGCAACGAACCCTCGGGCGCGCTGCACGGCATCATGCGGGTGCGCGCGTTCACCCAGGACGACGGTCATATTTTCTGCACGCCAGACCAGATCGAATCCGAGGTCACCGCGTTTCATCGGCAGGCCATGCGCGTCTACGGCGACTTTGGCTTTACTGACATCGCCCTGAAAATTGCGCTACGCCCGGAAAAGCGGCTTGGCAGCGATGAAGTCTGGGACAAGGCAGAGAGCGCCCTGCGCGCCGCGTTGCGTACGGCTGGCGTCGAGTGGGAGGAATTGCCAGGCGAAGGCGCGTTCTACGGCCCGAAGATCGAATACCACATGCGCGATTCGATTGGCCGCGGTTGGCAGGTTGGCACCATGCAGGTCGATTTCATGATGCCCGAGCGCCTGGGTGCCGAGTACATCGACGCGCAGTCGCAGCGCCAGCATCCGGTGATGTTGCATCGCGCGATCGTGGGCTCGATGGAGCGCTTTATCGGCATCCTGATTGAACACCACGCCGGCCTGCTGCCAGCTTGGCTGGCCCCGGTACAAGCGGTGCTGATGAACATTACCGATGCGCAAGCCGACTACGTCGCAAGCGCCCGGAAAGCCCTTGCAAATCAAGGTTTCCGCGTTGAGTCCGACTTGAGGAACGAGAAGATCGGGTATAAGATTCGCGAGCACACGCTCCAGCGCGTCCCGTACCTCCTCGTTGTGGGTGATCGCGAGAAGGAAAACGGGACGGTCGCGGTGCGTGCGCGGTCGGGGGACGACTTGGGAAGCATGACGCTGGAGCAGTTCTCCAGTCGGCTGCGCGCAGAAAGCGGCTTGGGTTCGAAGGCGTGAAAGCGTCCTGGTAACCCAAGCAATCGAGGCATACACATATGAGGAATGACGAATCAACACCGAAAAACTGAACCGGAAGAACGAGGAAATCCGCGTACCGCAGGTGCGTGTGATTGGAGCCGATGGCGAAATGGTCGGCATCCTTTCCCGCGATGCTGCGCTACAGATGGCAGGCGACGCTGAGCTCGACCTAGTCGAGATCCAGCCCAATGCCGAGCCGCCGGTTTGCCGGATCATGGATTTCGGCAAGTTTCGTTTTGAGCTGCAGAAAAAAGCTTCCGCAGCCAAGAAGAAGCAGAAACAAGTCGAGATCAAAGAGGTCAAGTTTCGTCCGACCACCGACGATGGCGACTATCAGATCAAGTTGCGCAACATGCGGCGTTTTCTGGAAGAAGGCGACAAAATCAAGCTGACGATTCGGTTCAAAGGTCGCGAAATGGCCCATACCGAGTTGGGCGTAGCCATGATCAAGCGCATCGAAACCGATTTGATCGAAGACATCGTGATTGAATCGCGGCCGCGTCTGGAAGGCCGACAGATGGTGATGATGATGGCGCCGAAGAAGAAATAGGCGCAGCACCAGCGGTTTGGCCGGCGACATCTTCACCAGCAGCAATTGCAGTTGCTGCTGTATACTTTTCGACCCCTGCGCTCATCGCTCAGGGTTTTCGTTGGCTGACCGGACGACACGTTGAGCAGTGAACGCCTCCAAGGACGGAGGACAACGCACCCGCTTTACGTGGGGCGATAAGCGGAATCGAGCAACCAAGTGTGGTCACGGCCACCGCTCGATTCGGTGACATAAACAGATGTCAAGAACAATTTAGGACTATTCCATGCCCAAGATGAAAACCAATCGGGCGGCGGCCAAGCGCTTTCGGAAGACTGCTTCCGGCAAGTTCAAGTGCGGTCACGCCTTCAAGAGCCACATCCTGACCAAGAAGAGCACCAAGCGTAAGCGCGGTCTGCGTGCCACCAACCACGTACGTGCGGAGGACGCCGGTCGCGTCCAGCGCATGCTGCCTTACTTGTAAGGAGGCTGAGAAATGGCACGAGTCAAACGTGGTGTTACCGCGCGCGCGCGGCACAAGAAGCTGCTGAAGTTCGCCAAGGGCTACTACAACGCGCGCAGTAATGTTTACCGGGTAGCTAAGCAGGCCGTTACCAAGGCCCTGCAATATGCCTACATCGGGCGCAAGCAACGCAAGCGCCAGTTCCGTGCGCTTTGGATCGTCCGTATCAACGCCGCCGCGCGTATGTATGGCCTGTCCTACAGCCGTTTCATGAATGGCCTGAAGAAAGCAGGCATCGAACTTGATCGCAAGGCACTGGCTGATATCGCCGTGCATGACATCAATGCGTTCGCTGCAATTGCTGAAAAAGCCAAGGGCGCACTCGCGGCCTGAGTGCTTGCCCAACTGAGGGCGCCCCAAGGTGGCCTCAGATTGGAATCCGACGTGGGGAAGGGCCGAGCTCTTCCCCATTGTCGTTTTTGAGGCCCCGTTTTGGGGCCTCCGATTGTTGCGTCTTCTCTGCAAGAGCCGCATCCCGAGCCATCACCGGACTGCCGAATGACCGACTTCGACACCCTCGCTGCAAATGCCCTGGCTGACGTACAAGCGGCATCCACGCTGGACGCACTGGACCAGTTGCGGGTTCGCCTGCTCGGTAAACAGGGCGAGGTCACTGCCTTACTCAAGCAATTGGGCGGATTGCCGCCCGAACAACGCAAGGCGCAAGGTGAACAGATCAATCGCCTGCGGGATGCGTTGACCGAAGCGCTTAGCAAGCGCAAATTGACTCTGGAAGATCGCGCCTTTGACGAACGCATCGCCAATGAGCAGATCGATTTCACTCTGCCCGGTCGCGACGCTGAGCGTGGCGCGATTCACCCGGTCAGCCGCACGCTCGAGCGCATCACCGACATCTTCGGTCGTCTGGGCTACGAA
>JBBQQV010000059.1:0-10605 GCA_038215505.1 Lysobacterales bacterium | reverse complement strand
GCGTTCCTCGGATCCCGTTCCTCAAGCGCTTTGCCGATGGCACGCGTGTGCGCATCAATCAGATCGCTGCCCTGCAACCGGCGGCGGCGGCGGGTGGCCGCTGAGTTCGAGCGAGCGTGCCCGCAATTTGACCGATTTGATCAGTGAGGTGCTGTTTGCCTTGGGTAGGCTGGCACGTCTACTCACGGAGCACATGCATGATCAAGTCCAGCTGCCTGTTGTTTATGCTCGGCCTGTTTTCGCTTCAGGCCAGCGCCCAATCCAGCGACACTGAGCCCAAGGTCTGCGACAACTGCGCGGGATGGAACGCTCCGCGCGAGCCGTTTCTGGTGGCAGCGAACACGTGGTACGTGGGGCCGGGCGGGCTGGCTGCGGTGCTGATCGACACTGGCAACGGATTGTTGCTGATCGACGCGGGCTTGCCGCAGTCGGCCGCACAGATCGCGACTCATATCCGGCAGTTGGGATTCGATCTGGCCGAGCTGCGCTGGATCCTCAATTCGCATGCGCACTACGATCATGCAGGCGGCATCGCGGCCATGCAGCGATGGAGCGGCGCCACGGTCATCGCCAGCCGGCGCGGGGCTGAAGCGCTGCAAGCGGGCGATGCGGCAGCGGACGATCCGCAGGCGGGGTTTGCCGTGTTCAATCAGTTTCCCAAGGTCGCTGCGGTGCAGGTGGTCGCCGATAAGCAAACCTTGCGGCTGGGCCAGCTGAGCATCACCGCGCACTACACGCCGGGACATACGCCCGGTGGCACCAGCTGGAGCTGGCCGGCTTGCGACGCCAACAATGTATGCGTCGACGTGGTTTACGTGGACAGCCTGAGCGCGGTCAGCGCGCCCGCTTATCGGTTCCTGGATCACCCGTCAGTGATCGCGGCGTTGCAGAGCAGCTTTGCGCGTGTTGCTGAGCTGCCGTGCGATGTCGCCATCTCCACCCATCCGCAGGCGGTCGACCTGTTTCGTCGCCACGCCGAAGACCGATTGCGTGATGTCGATGCCTGTCGGCGCTTGGCTGCCACCGCCGCAGCGGGTTTGAACGAGCGGCTGCGGCGGGAGGCAATGGAGGACACGCATTGACGCTTTGTGGGACCGGCGGCAGAGGAAAAATAAAGACGTGAGGCACTGCCATCGCGGCTTCCGCCGCTCCCACAGGAACCGAACTAGGCACAACTAATTGGATGCTGCCGCAGAAAAGGACGATCAGGCTTACCTGTGCTGGTTGGCTGAGGCTGCAGGTGCCAAAGCGTGTCTGATCCATGCCTATGTGCTGATGACCCACCATGTCCGTCTGCTGGTCACGCCGCAGGGCGTCACGGGCTAGCTCGGCATTTTCATGAAAAGTCCGGGCTAGATAACTATTCGAATAGCTCCGCGTGTGTGCCTGCGCGCACGAATGTAATGCTCTGCCGTGGCGATTTGCCGTCCACTTGGTAGATCAGCAAGAAGTTGCCACCCATGTGGCATTCGCGATGGTCAGACCAGTCGCCCTTCAAGGCGTGGTCCAGCCACTCGGCTCCCAAGGGAGCGTCGTTTGCTATCAGCAACAGCATCGCTTCCTTGAGACGATGCATGTCGTAGCGACCAGAGCGGGACAGGCGCTCCCAGTCGCACAGAAAACTACGTGTAAAGTCCGACGTACGCAGTAGCGCTGCGCGCCTACTTCCGGTTGGCTTCTTGATCGAGCGCACTAAACAGAGCTTCGTTTTGGCTGAATCGATGCGCGCGGATGGCCCTGGCCTCCTCCATCGCTGCCAAGGTGGCGGCATTGGGGACCTTCATCTCGATTGGCAAAGCCTGGTCGATTACGACGCGCTTCAGGAACAGACGAACGGCGTCCGAGAGGGTTAAACCCATCGCTGCCAACGCACGGGTCGCTTCAGTTTTTGTGTCGTCTTCCACGCGAACATGGACCATCGAGGTCGTGGACATGAGTACTCCTGACAGCTGAGTAGAAAGTGTATCGCATTTGAGATACGAGTAGAAAAGGGGTGGGTAGAATAGGGGGCAGATTGGAACGGCACTTATTTTAGGCTCGTCATCCCGGCGAAGGCCGGGTTCCACTGTTGAAGCTTTGCTACTGGCCGGAAGTGCTGGATTCCGGACTTCGCCGGAATGACGATTGTTTGGCGCTTGCGCTTCAGTCAAGTGCCATTCGGACATGACCCCAATTTTGTACCGTCTGCGCGAAGCACGCGTCCATGTCCTGCCCGCTGATCTGCTGGGCGACGCGCGTGATGTCGTCGGAGCGTGTAGCTGACACCAGGGTTACCGGACTCCGCGTACAACGCCGCCATCAATTGCGGCAAGCCGACACGGTCGCCGCTGACTTGGCGAGGAAGGCAGTCAGATTGACTTGGGCTTGGCGACGCACCTTGTTGCGCAGGATGGGCGTCCAGCCAAGCAGCACGCCGACGGGTCCCAAGGCCTGTCGCGACCAACGATAAAAGTCGAAGCGATCCACGTGATTGACGATCAGCCCGTCTTTGAAAGTGAACTCGGCGTCGACGATGTTGTGCACCATCCGCCCTGTGGCGCTGAACCGGTAGCGCGGCTGCCAGTGCGCGCGGCCACTGCTTGCATTGGCCGAGATTGCGCTGGTTTCGAGCTTCCATGCGTCCATGCCCTTGGCCCGCACCGCGCTGCACAACATCCGCCACATGCCGCCGATTTGCTCGCGTCCGCGCAGCGAAAAGGCCGGGTCTTCAAACGTCGCCTGCGCCGCGTAACAGGCTTGCATGGTGTCGCTGTCTAACGCAGCAAACGCGGCGTAGAAGCGTTCAATCGTGGCTTGGTTGGTGCGGGCGGACATGCTTTGGGTCTCCTCAAGCAGTGGACATCAACGGCGTTGACGGAAGCGCGGGCCGGGTTCAATGGGGTTGGAAATTGAATGCCATTGTGTTCTGAACTTCGCCGGTGGAGGGAGCGACTTTGTTGCAAGTGCATCCCGGATTCCGGCTGGTGGCCTGCATCCGGGCTACGAGCTACGGGCTACGGGCTACGGGCTACGAGCTACGAGCTACGAGCTACGAGCTAAGGGCTAAGGGCTAAGGGCTAAGGGCTACGGGGTCACGCGCTGTCGCGCACCATCTCGCCCGTTTGCAGTTTCCACAATCCGGCATACACGCCGGCCTTGGCCAGCAACTCCGCATGGCTGCCCGATTCCACTATGCGCCCGGCGTCCAGCACGTGGATGCAGTCGGCATGGCGCACGGTGGAGAGTCGATGAGCGACCACCAGCACCGTGCGGCCCTGCGCGGCCCGGCTCAACGAGTGGGCGATGGCGGCCTCGGTTTCGTTGTCGACCGCCGACGTCGCCTCGTCCAGCACCAATACTTTCGGATTGCGATACAACGCGCGCGCCAAGGCAATGCGTTGGCGTTGGCCACCAGAGAGGGTGAGCCCGCGCTCGCCGACTTGGCTGTCGATGCCATCCGGCAAGGCGCGAATGAAGTCGCTGGCCGCGGCCGCGTCCGCCGCAGTTTGCGCGCGCGCGCGATCCGGGCGTGGGTCGCCATAGGCAATATTGTCGAGCAAGCTGCCGTCGGTGAGAAAGGTGTCTTGGGCGACGTAGCCAATGGCGCGCCGCAGTTCAGCCGGATCCAGCGCGGCGATATCGACGCCATCAAAGCGCACTTGGCCGCTGCTTGGGCTGGCAAATCGCAGCAGCAATTTGAGCAAGCTGGACTTGCCGCCACCGGTGACGCCAACCAAGGCCACCGTGTGGCCGGCTGCCACGTTGAAGCTGATTCCGGCCAGCGCCGGGCGACCGTCGTAGTGCAGATGAACCTGCTCGAAAGCGAGCTCGCCGCGCAGCTCCGTTGGCAGGCTCGCGGTGGCCGGTGGATGCGCGAGGGGCGTATCCAACAAACCAAATACACGCTCAACCGACGTCATCGCACGCTGATACAGGTCAGTCAGTTCGGCGAGGTGGGTGAGCGGCCACAGCAAACGCTGGGTGAGATACACCAAGGCCGAATAGCTGCCGACACCCAGCTCACCGCGCAAGGTCAACAAGCCGCCGTAAAGCATAGTGGCGATAAAACCGGCGAGGACGGCAAGGCGAATGACCGGCGTGATGGCCGCCGAATAGCGAATGGCTTCGGCGTTGCGTTGCCGAAACGCGTCCGAGGCCGCGGCCAGTTGCTCGGCCTCGAACGCTTCCGCCGTATAGGCTTGAATGGTCGGCATGCCCAGCAAGTTGTTGGACAGCCGCTGCGAGACACCGGCGGCAGCCTCGCGGGCGGCGGCATAACGGGGCTCCAGCCGCTGCTGAAACCAGAACGCGCCAAACAGGATCAAGGGCACCGGCAAAATCGCCAACACGGCGAGTTTGGCGGTCAACACAAAAAACACGGCACCGACCAACAGTGACGACAGCGCGACTTGAATCAGCGAATTGGCGCCACCGTTGACGAAGCGTTCGATCTGGTTGACGTCCTCGTTCAAGATCGCCATCAAACGGCCACTACGGGCGCGCTCAAGCGTGCTCGGGTCGAGCTGTTGTACATGCCGGTAGGCGGCTTGCCGCAAGCTGTGCTGGAGATCCTGGGCGAGGGTTCGCCAGTCCAGCGAATACAGATACTCGAACAGTGATTCCAGCGCCCACACGACGGTGGTCAGTCCGGCCAGAAACCACAGTTGATCGGTCGGATCGGCAATCCCCATGCGCGCCACAAAAGAATCGGTGCGATTGACCACCACATCGACCGCCACGCCGATCAGGATCTCCGGCAATACGTCGAAAAACTTGTTCAGTGAGGAATATATCGAGGCGCGAATGGCGCGCCGGCGAAACGGTCGGCCGTAGCCGAGCAAGCGAGAGAGCGGGTGCATCGAATGGACGTCGTCGTAGCGGTGAGAAAGCGTAGCAGGCAGCGCGCTGCCGTCATGGGAAGGTAGCCCGGATGCAGCGCAGCGAAATCCGGGGCGAGCTGTGGCCAACCGCCCCGGAGTGCGCTGCGCTGCATCCGGGCTGAGCGAGCCACTCAAACACGGCGCTTGCGGCGTAGCCTTTGCGGCATGCTGATCGCACTCAACAAGCCCTTCGCCGTGCTCTGCCAGTTTGTGGATCGCAGCGTGCCTGCGCGCGCCACGCTGGCGGACTTTGGCTTGCCGGCTGATGTGTATCCAGCGGGGCGTTTGGATTTCGACTCCGAAGGCCTGTTGCTGCTCACCGATGATGGCCGCCTCGCGCATCGCTTGACTGACCCGCGGCACAAGGTCAGCAAGACTTATCTGGTGCAGGTCGAAGGCGCGCCGAACCAGGCGGCGATGACGGCATTGCAAGCGGGAGTGCTGTTGAACGACGGACCCACACGGCCAGCGGAGGTCCAGATCGTCTCTGCGCCGGATTGGCTGTGGCCGCGTGATCCGCCCGTTCGAATGCGTTTGAGCATTCCCGACCATTGGCTGCAGATCCGCATCAGCGAAGGCCGCAATCGACAGCTGCGACGGATGACGGCCGCCGTCGGACTGCCAACCTTGCGGCTTGTTCGACTGGCGATTGGCGAACACGCTTTGGCCGACCTGGACTGCGGAAAGTGGCGGCAGCTGTGAGCGATCTCGCTTTTCGCAGAGCGGAGCTTGCTTCGTTGCTCCTGGTGGGGGAAGTGGTCGGCGGGCGGATGCAAAGCCGCCAAGCAAGTTCGCGCGTTGCGCGCGTACGCCTTCGCTTTGCTCGGTTGGCTCTAAGAGGTCCGAGCTGGCGGCGCGTTGGCCGGGACATCCCGCAACACGGTGTGGTGGATTGGGTCCTCGCCAGCTGCGCCTGATTCGATCCGGATTGCCCGATCACGGCCTTCGCGTTTGGCCTGATACGAAGCTGCGTCGGCGAGGGTGATGGCTTGTTCGATGCTGTGGCTGTTGGGGGTGCTGGGGTTCACCGGGAAACCGATGGCACCAATCGATGCAGTGACCGTAAGCACGGCATCGCCGACGGCGATGGGAGTGGCGGCCAGTGCATGCAATACGCGTCGCAACACGGCGTCGGCGGCGTCTGCTGCGACATCGCGCAACAGCAGCAAAAACTCCTCGCCGCCCCAGCGCAATACAAAGTCCCCAACGCGCGCGACCAGTTGCAAGCGTCGCGCGACTTCCACCAGCACGGCGTCGCCGGCATCGTGACCGTAGCCGTCATTGATGCGTTTGAAGTGATCGATATCGAGCACCGCCAGCAACAGCGCGCCACTTGGCCCAGCGCGGCGCGCGCGTTCGGCTGCAGCCGGTGCGGTGAGGGCAAAGTAACGGCGGTTCTTCAAGCCGGTGAGCGGGTCGGTAACTGCCACGGCATGCAATCGCTCATTGGCCTGCGCCAGCTCCTGCGTGCGTATCGCTACCTCGCGTTCCAGCGCTGCCGCCCGTCGTCTGGTTGCGTGCAAGCGCCAGCGGCCAAGCAGCAATCCCAGACCCAGCAGCAGCAATGGAAAGCTGATCAGCGCCCACGGTCGCTGCCACCAGAGCGTGTCTACCGCAAAAGCAAACTGGATTGGCGTGGCGGGCACGCCGTCGGCATCACGCGCTTCGACCCGCAGTTCGAATTGTCCGGTTGGCAAGCGCGGGAAGTTGGCCTCCGCGAGATCGGTCCATGCCGCGAACTCATCCTACAACCCTGCCAGGAGCACCCGGTAGCGCAAAGCGGGCTCGCGATCAAATGCCAAGAGGGCAAATTTGAAGTTCACGCTGCTATCGTCCGGCGACAACAGCTGCTCCGCCGTGAGCGCCCGATTGGCTTGGCCGAAGTGCGCGCTCAGCAGATGCAGCGGCGCGGCCCGCGCTACAGGGCGGTCAGCTGCAGGCGCCAGCGCGGCCGGTCCGGCGGCGCTGGCGGCAAACAGACGACCACGATCATCCACCGCAGTGGATGCCACCTCGGGGCTGCTCAGGCCTGAGGTCACGCCCAACAATTCACCGGTCTGATCGGCAGCGCCGCCGCGAGCAAGGCGCAGCACGCCGCCTGCGCCGAAGGCGTAAACATCCGCGCCCAACAATTGCACGCGAGTGACCGCGCCGAGTGCCGTAGCGGCTTCGAATCGAAGGCAGCTCCCATCCGCGTGCAGCCGCAGCAGACCATCCCTGGTTGCCAGCCAAATGACATCGCCTGATGAGGTGGTTTCTGCGGCCAGATCAAGCAATGCGTTTTGCCCCAAACAGGGCGCCGACGGGCTCGACCAGCCCTGCTGATTCAACCGCCACAAGCCTTCACTGCTGGCGACCCACAGCACATCGCTGTGCGGGTGCTCACGGTCGCTCAAGGTGGCGAACGCGCTTACCCCGACATCACGCCCCATGACAGGCAGATCATCGGGTCGCCGCAAGCCGTCGTGGCTGCGCCAACGTGCCATCCCGTGGCCGCTGGCGACATAGATTTCGAACGCATCTGCGTCCACTCGACGCAAGCCCAAGCGATCCACCGATACCCCTGGCAACGCCGAGTTATCGACCGTGAAGTCGGCCTGCAGGCGCTCACCTCGCCAGCGGTGCAGCCCGCGGCCATGCGCAATCCAGCGGTCGCCATCCGGCGCGTCAATCAGGTCGTAGACCAATAGTTGCTGATAGGGATCGGGCAATAACGGCACGAAGCGCCCATCGCGCCAAAATACCGCGCCATTGGCGGTGCCAGCCCACAAGGTGCCGCCTGCAGCCGGCGACCAGCCGACGCCCAACACGATCCGATCCGGCAAGCCGCTGCGCTCGTCAAACATCACCCAGCGTTCGCGTTCCAAGCGCGCGACCCCGGCGGTCATGGTGCCCACCCACCGAGTGTCGCGATAGCGCTCATGCAAGAGGCTATGCGTGGCATTGACGGGCAAGCCGCGCTGGCCATCAATCAGTTGCCAGCTGCCATCGGCGGCGATTTCGGCCAAGCCGCCGGGACGCAGCGTAGCTAGCAACAGCGGCTTGCCGTCACTGCCGGTGCTGACTTGCGGGGCAAACACCATCGCCACCGGAAAGCCATTGCCAGCAGCATAGACATGCAGGCGCTGGCCATCAAAGCGTGCCAAGCCGCGGCCACTGCCGACCCACAAATCGCCAGCGAAGCGGGCCAAGCTGAGGCCTACGTTGTTCGGCAACCCGGCGCGGCGATCAATCGGCGCACCGATGGTGCTCGGTTGCTCGCTGCCCAAGTCGTGCAGTTGCAACACGCCGGCGGAGTTGCTGCCGACCCATAATCGATCTTCACCGTCGACCGCGTCCGCCAGCAGACTGCGCGCACCGAGCCCGCTCAGCGCCTTGATCGCGATACAACGTTTTGCATCGCAGCGACTTAAGCCGGCATAGCTCGCCACCCACATGCGCCCATCCGCGCTCGGCAACAGCGCATTGATCCCATCGATTCCCGGCAATGCGACGCGAGTGGCTTCTTCGTCCTGCACTCGCCACGCGCCCTCCGAGTCGGTACCAATCCACAGCGCGCCATCGGCAGCTTCGGCCAAGGCACCCACCGCGTAGCGGCGGCCATCGGTGGGCAATTCGAGCGGCCGCCAATGTTGACTGTCGTAACGCGCCAGCCCCTGCTGGGTGCCAGCGTAGATAAATCCCTGGCGATCCTGCAGCAGAGCCAGCACGCTGTTCTGCGGCAATCCATCGGCGCTGCTGAAGCTATGAAAGGCGCGCCATTCGAGGGTCGATGCGGGCTGCATCGGTGGCCCGGCGATCGGCGGTGCAAACGCCGCCGCGGTTGTCGACAGCAGGCCGAGCAGCGACGCCACGGCCCACCGCGCCGGCCGCTGCGAAATCAAAGGCACTCCATACGGATGCGCTGGCTGCAAGCGAAACGCCGTCGATGGCCACGCATGAGTTTACGACCCAATGCGCCTAAACAAGGGATAGCAGCCGAGCGAGTTCTGTTTTACAGACGAATGGTTGTGTCCCTCGTGGCGTGGAGCTGGCTCCGCTGCACCGTTCTGGACTCTGGCCTTGGCCGTGAGCAGACCGCAAACTCGCGGCATGATCCGTCCCCGACTGCTGCGCGAACTGATGCTCGTCTCACCGTCGCAACGCGAGCGTGGGCATCATCTGAGTGCAGCCAGCGGGCTGGTGGCCGTCGCCGATTTTCTTTACGTGGTGGCCGATGACGAACATCATCTCGGCGTGTTTCCCGCGCAGGGCGAAGACGCCGGTTTGCTGATCCCAATTTTTGCCAATGAGCTGCCGCTGCCACACGCGGCGCGCAAGGCCGCGAAGGCTGATCTGGAAGCGCTGACATGGTTGCCGCCGTTTGCGGACTACCCGCACGGTGCCCTGCTGTTGCTGGGATCGGGATCGACTATGCAGCGTTGTCGCGGTGCCGTGCTGGCGTTGGATGCGACCGGCGCAATTGACGGGGCGGCGCGTTCGTTCGATCTGGGCGAGCTGTATCAGATACTGCGACGTGAACTTCCGGCGCTCAACATCGAAGGCGCGCTGGTGGTTGCCGATGAACTCATCCTGCTGCAACGCGCCAGTCGCACGCAGCCGATCAACGCGCTCATCCGTCTGCCGCTGGCTGCCTTGCTGAGCGCTGTCAGCAGCGACGGATTTGCCGAACACAGTGAGCCCGATGCGATCCAGCAGATATCGCTGGGCGATATCGACGGTGTAGCGCTTGGGTTTACCGATGGCACCGCGCTTGCCGATGGCCGCATTGTCTTCACCGCCGCTGCCGAGAACGCGAGCGACACCTATGAGGACGGCCCCTGCGCCGGCGTCGCCATCGGCATTCTCGGCCGCGATGGTCGGCTGCAATGCTTGGAAGGCGTGCAGCCGACGCAAAAAATCGAGGGCATCTCAGCGCGGCGAGAGGGCGATGTACTGCGCCTGTTGCTGGTAACCGATGCCGACGATTCGACGGTAGTGAGTCAACTGTTGGCGGCTGAGATCAACTGCGGCTGAGCGCATTCAGGCCGCTGCCTAGGCCTTAGCGATTGCGTTTGCGGGACGTGCCGAGTTTGCGGGTCGGCTGAATTCAACGTTTGAGCCAGTAAAAATTTGTCAGCTCTCTTGGATGCGGCGCGCGCTGCAGGTCTCCTCCAGCGCCTCAACGCATGCGCTTCGGGCGGGCGGATCCAACGCGTTCATCAACCGGGCTCGCCTCCGCAGAGCGGGGTCTCGGGCAACAGCAACAGGTAGGCGACTTCCTACGCTGCGCCGCACCGATGTCCTACCCGTGAACGGGACAAACGCCGATGGGCGGCGATGAAGCCGCGCGAAACACTGTGCAGCCGTCGCTGTACAGGAGCGTTTCGTGCTGCGCCTCACCGCACTGGAGGGACGCACAACGCCGCGCGCCGCCAGCGCCGCAGCGACCGCGCAGGCGGCCGCGCCGACCTACGCTCATCATGTTTCCGAGCCCACGCTGCTGTCGGCGCTGGTGCAGGCGCACTACCCGGATTTCATTGCGCGTCTTACGGCGGAAGACCGCTCGCTGCCCACGTACGTGCGCGCGGAATTCGAGGCGTTCCTGCGCTGCGGCGTGCTTGAGCACGGCTTCCTGCGCGTGGTGTGCGAGCAGTGCCATGCGGACAAATTCGTCTGGAACGAATTTGAACAGCCGTAGGCTGGCCCGAAGGGCGTAGGGCAGGAAGCCCGGAGTAACGGCTGCTGGCGTTCTCCTGCAAGAAGC